>JBIOXX010000001.1:0-2529 GCA_044869875.1 bacterium
CCCTGCAACGGCGACGGATGCCCCGCAAGCGCCGCGGCTTCACTCAGGAAGCCCGGGTCGGCGGCAACAAGGTCTACCTCCGCACCGGCGAGCATGAGGACGGCACCTTGGGCGAGATCTTCATCGATATGCATAAGGAAGGCGCCGCCTTCCGCAGCATGATGAACTGCTTCGCGATCGCGGTCTCGCTGGGTCTGCAATACGGCGTGCCGCTGAAGGAGTTCGTCGACGTCTTCACCTTCACCCGCTTCGAGCCCCAAGGCCCGGTTGATCACCCCAATATCAAGTTCGCGACCTCGATCATTGACTACATCTTCCGCCTCTTGGCCCTCGAGTACCAAGGCCGCAGCGATCTGGTGCAGGTCAAGCCGACCGAGGAACAGCTTCGCGACTTGGCCAGCGCCCAGAACTACACGATCAAGCCGGTCGGATTAGCTCCGGCCAAAGTCGAGACCCCCGAAGGCGAATCGGCCAAGCCCCACTTGGCGGTGATTCAAGGCGACAAGGCTGAAGGTCCCGAGGCCAAGGCCAACGACACCCTCAGCGACCATCTCTCCTCCATGATGGGCGACGCCCCCTTCTGCGACGGCTGCGGCCACATCACGGTCCGCAACGGAGCTTGCTACAAGTGCTTGAACTGCGGGAATTCGATGGGATGCTCCTAAGATCCACATCAGGCTAAAAGGGGCGCTGCTTCTGGCAACGAACGGGTGGCGCGGCGACGGGGGACCCCGCCGCCCGCAGCGAAGCGAGGACGGTGGGGGTGTCGACGTGACAGGACCCGTTCGTCGCCAGCCACCGAAGCCACGAGACCACCGGCCCTGAAGCTGCGCGCCAGGGCAAAATCCACCCAGGCCCGCGCCAAGGCGCTTGGGCATTGAGCTAACCCGTCTTTTCTTTTAACCTTTCCCTAAGCCCATCCGATCTCACCGCTATCGGGGGGAAAGAGCCGGCCCCAACCGCCGGATAAAAAATCATGAAAAAATCACGCTTTATCGTCGGTCTTGCGTTTCTGGCCACCCTTGCGCTCGGCTCTTCGGGCTGCGTCATCGATGACGGCTGCTTCGATAACTGCTGCTTTGATAGTTGTTGCGGCAACGGCTGCAACCCCCAAATATTCACCATTCAAGAAGCCATCGATTTTGCCCTCCCCGGCGACACCGTCTTCATCCAGCGGGGGGTCTACTCCCCTTCGACCAACGGCGAGTTCTTCCCGATCTTCATGCGCAATGACGTCAGCGTGATCGGCGAGGATCCCCAAAACACCATTATCGACGCCGAGGGCACCGGCTACGTCCTCGATTTCTTCAATTATAACGTCGGGACCGTCGCCAACTTCACCGTCATCGGCGGGATCAGCAATTTGGGCGGCGGCGTTTACGCCCAGAACTCCGGCGGCAATATTCAAAATCTCTACATCACCGGCAACCAAGCCAGCGAAGCCGGCAGCGGAATCTACATCCTCGACTCCAGCGGTTTCACGATGAACAATATCATCGTCGTCGGCAATGCCGGCACCTTCGACGCCGTCGACGATCCGGCCCAGGTCGACCTCGACAACTCCAACGTCGCCTTCATCAATAACGTCGTCGCCAACGGCGACGCCGACGGAGTCCGGCTCAATTTCGGCTCCACCGGAACCTTCGAGAACAATATCTTCTTCGACAACGGCATCGGCGGCTTCGGCGTAGGCTTGGCCGACAATTCCGCCCAGAGCGCGGCCAACATTCTCTTCAACATCACTTTCGGCAATGCCGAGGGCGACTACTTCCTGAACGGCTTCGTGATGACCGCGGCCGAGGCCAACGATTTCTTCCCCAACGACCAGATCGCCGACAATTTCTCGGCCAATCCGCTCTTCAACAATCCGGCCGGCGGCGATTTCACGCTCCAAATCGGCTCACCGGCCATCCAAGCCGGCGATCCCAATCCGGTCTTCGACAACCCCGATGGCAGCCGCAATGACATCGGCGCTTACGGCGGACCTGGAGCCAACGGGCCTTAGTGGCTCCGAAATCGCTGTGGATAAAAAGCCCCAGGGATTGAAAATTCTGCACAGAATTAAGGGCTTTCAAGATGGAGCTTCGGCCTAATACAGCGGGCCGAAGCTTTTTTATTTGGCCAATTCTAATTTCGCTTCCGGCCGGCTCTCTCCGCGGCGAGCCCTTATCGGAGCGACTTTCCAGGCTTTGATCTTGTTCTTGGCTCGGTTCGCTAAGGCCTCCTTCCCTCCCCATTCCCAATTCCCTGGCACGTCCGTTGCTAATGCCCTAGCTCGCAGGCCGCCATTGGGCGGCGCTGAATTTCAAAAGGGAGTGTGGGATATGAAAAAGTTTCTGACTTACTTCGGTGCCTTGATCTTGGGGCTTGGACTGCAACAGGGAACGGCCCAAGCCTTCGAAAATGTCGATCTCGATCCGGCCTTCGTCTCGGAGATCGAAGAGATCTTTCACGTCAACCAGGACAAGACGCCTTTCGACTTGGGCTTGGTCTCGGGCGAAGATCCCAATCTTCACCTCTTCCAAGAAG
>JBIOXX010000002.1:0-2651 GCA_044869875.1 bacterium
CCAGGGGCTCATCGCTCCGAACCGCTTGATCGACGATTTAGTCGGCATTTTCGAGGTCTCGCGTAGCGCCAGCCTCAAGCCCTTGAATCTTCGGAATTCCCGCGGCGATTTCGAAATGACCGTTCAAACCGGTGATTTCCCCAGGCCCGAAGCGCCGCCGGCGCCCTCGCTGCCGCTGGCCACCAATCCGACGCCGGCCAAGCCGGCCGGGGCGATGACCGCAAACTGATGATTCAGCGCGTTAGGACGAAACTTTTTAGACTAGTACGACCGATATAATTTGTTAGGGTGGCACTCCTAGAGGAGTGTGAGATGCTTTCAATTCGTGTTCTGCGACCGGCCATCTTGGCCGGCTTCCTCGTTTTTGCGGCGATTTTTCAAGTTCATGCCACAACCCCCACCGATCCCACCGGCCGTTGCAACGTGATTCATGCCTATGAGGCAGTCTGCGGCAATCTCCGGACCAATTCTTGCCTTTACCGGGAGGGGTTCAATTATTCGGGCAACCTGGCCAATCAGACGGCCTGGGATAATTTCTACAATCTTTGCGTCACCGCCAGCCCCTACCAAGACCGCTATAGTCACGAATGTATCGAGCTCCTGAGCCTGGGCTCCTCCTGCACTTCCACCGTCGAGCCGCTGGTGGAATATACGATGGTGGCGCCGACGATGCATTACGAAGCCATGCCGATTCGGGAACAGTACACCATGGTCGCCACCACCCAAGTAGCTTACTTCTGCGGCCTGTTTAGAGAAAACACCGCGAAGATCGACGCCTACCGAACGGCTTGCGGCGAGGTGAGCCCCAGCGAGTGCGCGGTCAATGGAACGATCGAATCGGACTATGCGCCCGTTTGCGGCGACAAAAAACCCTGCCAATGCGTTTACGATTATCATTGCGGGCCGGTCTGCCCCGAGCCGGCGACGGAAACCCCACCCTTGCCTCCGCCTCCAACACCCATCGTTGACAGCGGAGGCAGCGGAGGAACTGGCGGCGGTGGCGGCGTGCCGACCAGCCCCATCGGCGCCACCGATTCGACGATCGCCCTGGGCGGCGAGAGCAAGAGTCCGGGATCGCCAGGATCGACCGGCGACAGCGGCGACAGCGGTTTCGGAGGAGCGGCCGCTGGCGGCGGTAAAGGCTGCTCGCTCGGAAACGCTGCGGCCAATGCCAACGGCTTCTTGCTTTTCTCAAGCCTGATCGGATTATTGGGCTTGGGTTTCCGGAAGCGCGTGAAGTGATTTGAGCCAGCGGTAGAAAGTGCTGCGGCTCATCCCCAATTTTTCGGCAGCCTCGCCCTTGCGGCCGCGGCATTCGGCCAAGGTGCTCCGCACCTCTTCCATGCTTGGCATGTAATCGGCTTCTTTCAAGTCATAGCGCCGAATTTTTTCAAACAAAGTTCGTCGGTGGATCTTGAGCTCTTCGGCCGCCTTGATCCGGTTGCCGAGATGGCGACGCAGGGCCGCGGCGATCGAGCGGCGCTCGGCGCTTTCGCGCAAGGCCGCCAATTCGGCAACCGAAGCATCGACTGCCGGAGTCGGAGCTTCGGCCACTTGGCTGCGGCGCTGCTCCGAAAGCTTGGTTTCGAGCCGCTTGACCCGCTCGCGGAGGTTCCGGTTCTCCTCGCGGAGCCGGAGGACTTCTTTTTCATCGGGAAAATACAGGGCCGGCAAGGGGCCGGAACCGGCTTCTTTCTCGACCGGAGCGCTGACCGGCGTTTCGGTCGTCGCTTGGACCGTGGGTGGAGGAGCCTCGGCGATCATTTCCTCGGCCGGCGGAGGAGCGATCGCGACCATGCCCTTGCGCAGTGCCTCGCGCCAGGCCAGGGCTCGGCTTTCAAGGCGTTCGTTGTCGCCGCTGCGGCCCAATTGCAGGGCGTAATCGGCCCAGAGCTCCCAGCTCTCGGCCGGCGACCAAAGCCATTCCCGGAAAGGCGGGGCGCCGGAGACGACTTCGTCGAGCACGGCCTCGGCGTTTTCGGGCGGAACCATTCCGGCCAAGCCGGCCAGAGCCATCTTCAATTCGAGCAAATCCATGAAGGGCTTCAGGCTCTCCATCCCCCGGCTCCGATTCTTGAGCAGCCGGAATTCGCGCGAAGCCGTTTCGGACTCGCCGGCCTCGGTGAGGAAGCGCAGCTCATGGACACAGGCCCAAACCAAGCCGGCGACGTCTTTGTTGGCGCTGTAGCGCGACTTGGACCGGTAGAATTCTTCCTTGGCGGCTTCGGCCATCCCGAGCCGGCCATTGAGCAAGGCGGCGCTCAGCTCCAGCTTTTCGAGAGCGCCGCTCTCGGGGCTGGCGCGCAAGGACTCCAAGATTTCGAGCGCGGCCCGGTTTTCGCCGGCGGCGGCCAACGACTGCATCAAGGCCAAGCCGAGGCTTCGCCGGAAAGAAGCGTCCTCGCCAAAATCGAGCGACCAAGCTTCTTGCAACAAAGGCAAGGCGCTGGCCTCGGCATTGCGGAGGAGCAAGCCCCTGGCCTTTTCGCCGAGGGCCTTGGCGAGAATCTCTTCTTCGTGGACCACCCGCGCCGCCTCCAAGGCCCGGCTGGCCAGCATCTCAGCGCCGGGATCCGCCTCCTCGAACTTTCGGCGAGCCACTTCCAAATCCAAAAGAATCTCCAAGCGGGGATCGGGCTTCTTGACCAGCG
>JBIOXX010000003.1:0-4535 GCA_044869875.1 bacterium
TGCCGTCGGATGCCGCCGCCAATCATACTGAGGGCCCGGCCTATGTTTTTGAAGGAGGAGGTAATTTGGTCATGGCTCGGTCGAAGCCGGTGGTACTGTTGGGCATGAAAAATTGCATCGTGGTCGAGACCGCCGATGCGGTTCTGGTCCTGCCGAAGGAAAGGGACCAGGAAGTCAAAAAGGTCCTAGAAGGGCTCAAGGAGCGGAAACGGGAGGATTTGCTGTGAAGGTCCATGCAAAGGCGATCGGCGATATTTGCTTCATGGAAATCGACGGCGAGGTCGACGCCGAGCACTCGGCTCAGTTAAAGAAAGCGATTGCCAAGGCTCGGGAAGATTTCGCCAAGAGTTTTATCCTGGATTTGAGCCAGGTCAGCTTCATCGATTCGACCGGCTTGGGCGTTCTGATCTCGCTGATGCGGCACCTTCACGAAGCCAACGGCCGGCTCAAGCTGGTCGGGCTGCACGACGAGGTCCGGTCGATCTTCGAAATCACCCGGCTTTATAAGGTGTTCGAGCTAGCCGGAACGGCCGAAGAGGCCTTGAAGGATCTACAGAAGAAGAAATAATTCACCCAAGGAGACCCTTGAAGCCTTCCCGAACTTTCAAACGCCAATTACGCTTCGACAAGCTCCGCGGCGTCGAGCGCGACGTCGCCAAGCTGCTGAAGGAATTGGCGGCGAGTAAGTCCTTTTCCCAGCTTCCGCCGGGCCTGCTCAGCGATCTAAAGCTCGGCATCGTCGAAGGACTGACTAATGCCATCCATCACGGCTCGGTCGGAACTAAGAAGCCGGCCCAGCTCCGTTTCGAAGCCAATCCCAATCGTATCGAAGTGGTGATCGAAGACAGCGGCCCCGGCTTTTCCTTGGCGGCCCTGCTCCGGCGCCGATTGCCGTCGGAGCTCGACAGCCGGGGACGCGGGCTTCTCATCCTGAAAAATCTCTTCGACACCGTCCATTACCGCCGCGGCCGGACCAATCGACTGATCCTGCGGCGCAAGCTCTCGCGGCCCAAGCGCTTCGACGATGCGATCGAGCTCTTCAACCTTCTCCAGGAAGCGATTCAGCAGCTCCGGCCCAAGCATCAGCTCTATGAGCGCTTCATCGACTTCGTGGTCGGGCGTTTCAACGTCCAGCGGGCGTCCTTTCTGCTCTTCGATCCCGAAAGCGAATTGCTCAAGGTCGCGACCTCCCGCGGAATCAGTCCCCGGGTCGCCAAGAGCATCGCGGTCGAGCCCGGCGAGGGTGTTTCGGGCTTCGTCTTCAAGACCTCGCGGCCGCTCTTGGTCAACAATACCTCGCGGGTGAAGCAGGGCACGCCCAAGCCGCGGCGCCAAGGCTACGAGAGCAAGAGCTTCGTCTCGGTTCCGGTGGTCGTTTCGCCGCTCCACTTGGGCGAGGAGACCATCGGCGTCCTCAACTTGACCGACAAGCGCGACGGATCGAGCTTCACCAACGAAGAGCTCAAGCTGCTCAACCTGATGGCCACCCAGGCCGCCACAGCCTTCCGGATCCGCGACCTGATCGACGCGGTCCAGAGCCATGAGCGGGCCAATCGGGAATGGCAGATCGTCCATGAGATCCAGTCGCGGCTTTTGCCAGGCAGCTTTCCGGACTTGGGCGACCTCGAGGTGGCCGGACGTTGCCAGCTCTCGCCCCGCGGCGGCGGAGATTATTTCGACGTCCTCAAGATCGACAATGTCCTGCGCGGAGTGGTCGCCGACGTCTCGGGCCACGACGTCGGCTCGGCGATCACGATGGCGTCTTTCCGGTCGATTTTCCGCTCGATGGTCTTCGATCCTAATTCGCCGGGTTATTTGCTCCAAGTGCTGCGCTGGGCCATGCACGAGGATTTGCTCAAGCTCCACCAATTCATCTCTTGCTGGATCTTCGAGTACCGGGCACCAGGCAAGGTCAAGGTCTCGGGCGCGGGCCATCCGCCCTTGCTCCATTATCGGGCCGACCTCAAAAAATGGCAGACGACTTTTTCCAAGCATCTGCCCTTGGGCCTCGAGGACGAGTCGAAGCCTCAAAACACCGCCATTGTCCTGGGCAAGGGCGACGTTTTGGTGATCTACACCGACGGCCTCTTCGATCCGCGGATGCGGGCCACCGGCTTCGACAAGCAGACCTTCAGCGACTTCATCGAGAATCATCTCCATTTAAGCACCGACGCCTTGGCGGCGGAGGTCGCCCGCGAGGTCAAGCCCCACCACTTGGCTCTCAGCAATCCCGACGACATCGCCTTCCTCATCCTCCGCCGGAGGCTCTGATGAGTCGGCTCGCTGCCTTCCTCGGTCAGGCTGGGCAGGAATACCGGCAGATGCGTCTCGGTCTCCACCGGATTCAGGCGGCCCTCGAGCAGCTCGGCCATCCCGAGCAAAGCTTCGCCTCAGTCTTGATCGCCGGCACTAATGGCAAGGGCTCGACCGCCCGAATGGTGGAATCGGTCCTCCGTCGGGCCGGCCATCGCAGCGGTCTTTATACCTCGCCGCACCTGCTGCGCTTCAACGAGCGGATCCTCATCGCCGGCGAAGAAGTAACGGACGAAAGCTTGGAGACTATTCTCGAAGAGTGGGCCGAAAAAGGAATCTTGGATGGCGAAGGTCATTGGTCGGTGGCCGGTGAACGGCTGACTTGGTTCGAGAAGGCGACGGCCTTGGCTTTCGAGGCTTTCCGCCGGGCCAAGATCGAAATCGCGGTTCTGGAGGTCGGCTTAGGCGGAAGAATGGATGCGACCAATGCCGTCGAACCGCTGGTTTCGGCGGTGACCAGCCTCGGCATGGATCATGCCGAAGTTCTTGGCTCGAGTTTGGCCGAAATCGCCCGTGAAAAGGCCGGCGTGATGCGGTCGGGCCGCGCCCTGGTGCTCGGGCCGGCGGCCCCTGATCTTTTGGTTTTGTTTAGGCGCTGGTTGGAGGAAGAGGGTGCTCACCTGGTCGAGGCCAAGCTGCCTGACGGTAGTCCTGAAAAATTTTCTTATGGCTCTTTTCGGAACCTTTCCTTGCCCTTGGAAGGCCGTCATCAATTAGCTAACGCCGCGGTGGCGATCGAGCTTCTGGGGGTCTTGAAGGAGAAAGGTTTCTCATGGGACGAGAAGGCTTTGCGCGTGGGACTCGGATCGGTTCGAAATCCCGGACGCCTTCAATGGCTGCCGGGTCGGCCGCCGCTGCTCTTGGACGGGGCCCATAATCCACCGGCCCTCGCCGCCCTGGCGGATTACCTGGGTCAAATGCCCGACCGGGGCAAAACTATCTTCCTCTTGGCGATGATGAAGGAGAAGGATCCGGAAGCGGCGCTGGATATTCTCGGGCCCTTGGCTGCCGGCTTCGTTTTTACTGAGCTTGCCAATCCCCGCTGCCTTCCGCTGGATGCCTGGCGCGAGAGGGCAAAAAAACGAAAGCTTCACGCGGAGTTTTTCTCCAATCCTCAAGCGGCCCTTGACGCGGCTCGAAAGCTCGCCGGGCTCGAGGGCCTGATCGTCGCCGCCGGCTCGCTTTTTTTAGTGGCCGAAATCCTGGGAAATGACGTTTGCCATTCTAAATGACCCGGTGCTATTGCCGGGCCGTCTCGATTCCCCTAGGATCGAGGCATTAGCTAAATAAAAGGAGTGGTTTATGAAGCGTTTCGCTCTCTTCGCGGTTTTGGCCGCCGTTCTCTTCTCGGTTAATTCTTACGCCTGCGAAGGCGACAAGAAGCACGAAGGCAAGGACAAGGCCCCTCAGGCCCAGACCGAAGCCCCGCCGGCCCCGGTCGCGACGACCCAAACCGGGAAGTAAAATAATTCTAGCTACGACGGCTTCCTCCGGGTAGGACCTCCTGCTCGGAGGAACCCATGACTAAAATCCGACTTTTCGGCCTTATCGCCGCCCTCAGTCTCGGACTGGGCGCCTGCACCGCTTCCAAAAAATCCGCCTGCACCTACCAAACCGATCCCAAGCAGATCCAAATCGGTTGGACCGCTTTCAAGTTCACCGAAAAACTGGCGGTCAAGGGACGTTTCGGCAAATTTCAAGCCATGGGACCGGGCTCGGCCGACAGCTTGGAAAAGCTGCTCACCGGTCTTCATATGGACATCGACGGCGCTTCGGTCGAAACCGACAATCCGGCCCGCAACGCCACCATCCAGCAATTCTTTTTTGAGAAGTTCAATCCACCCTCGGCCATCCACGCGATGGTCACCAAGCTCGAGGGCGACGATCAGAAGGGCACTCTCACGATCAATCTCAAGATGAATGGAGTCGCCAAGGACCTTGCTTTCCCCTACACCGTCGACGCCAACGGATTGCTCGACGCCAAGGCCTCGATCGACATGCTCGATTTCAGTCTTCAGCCGGCCTACGATTCTTTGCATCAGGCTTGTGAGGATCTCCACAAGGGCAAGGACGGGGTTTCCAAGACCTGGACTCAGGTCGACTTGGCGGTCAGCGGGCCTTTTCAAAAGAGCTGCCCCTAGCGGGGAGCCGATCGCTTGATCCCAGCCCCTGGCTTTATTTTCTTGTCTTATCTTTGCTCGCCGCCGGTTCCCCGACGCGCC
>JBIOXX010000004.1:0-4812 GCA_044869875.1 bacterium
CGCTTTCTTCTTCTTGCGGCAGCCGCCAACTCCAAGAACGAGACTGAAGATCAAGAGCAGAGCAAGACAAGCAGGAACTCTCCAGGGACCGCGCGGTTTCACGATAGATCCTCTCTTTCGTTTGGGGAGGATTTTTTAAACCTAAGCCTGGGGCTTGGACAGGAAAATCGACAGCATGTCGTCCCGAGCGGAGCGAGCACCCCAACTACGGACATAAAGGATCTGCGAAGCCTTGGTAGGTATGAGATTCCTCGGCCACTTCGTGTCCTCGGAATGACAGGCGAGAATTAGCTTTCCGACGCGGCCTGAACCCGGGCCTGCTCTTTGAGCCGGTGGCTCTGGAGCTTTTCATAGGCTTCGGCGTCGATATTGCCCTGGCCCAATTGCTTCTCGAGCTTGTCGAGCTCTTGCTTGGCATGGGGCAAGTCGATCTCTTCGGCCTTTTCGACGTGATCGGCCATCACCAAAACCTTCTCCTCGAAGGCCTCGAGCAGACCGCCCTGAACCACAAAGGCATGGCGCTTGCCGCCCTTGCGGTAGAAGAGTCGGCCGGTTTCCAGCGGCGTGACGTAGTGGGCGTGGCCCGGCAAAATGCCGAACTCGCCCTTGGGGCCGAAAGCGTAAAGCTCCTCGGCCTCGTCGCTCACGATATGCTGGTAAGGGGTGACGATTTCGATCTTCATCTTTAAGCCGCCAGTTTCTGGGCCTTGGCCAGCGCTTCTTCGATGGTGCCGACCAGATAGAAGGCCTGTTCCGGAACGTCATCGTGCTTGCCGGAGAGGATCTCTTGGAAACCGCGGAGGGTGTCCTTGAGCTCGACGTACTTGCCCTCGAGGCCGGTGAACTGAGCCGCGACGAAGAAGGGCTGGGAGAGGAAGCGCTGGACCTTGCGGGCCCGGGCGACGACCAGCTTGTCCTCTTCGGAGAGCTCGTCCATGCCGAGGATGGCGATGATGTCTTGGAGATCTTTGTAGCGCTGCAGCAGCTGCTGGGTGGCGCGGGCGGTCTGGTAGTGATCGGCGCCGATGACCTGGGGATCGAGGATCCGGGAGGTCGAATCGAGCGGATCGACGGCCGGGTAGATACCGAGTTCGGCGATCTGCCGCGAAAGAACGGTGGTCGCATCCAAGTGGGCGAAGGTGGTGGCCGGGGCCGGGTCAGTCAAGTCGTCGGCCGGAACGTAGATCGCTTGAACCGAGGTGATCGAGCCCTTATTGGTCGAGGTGATCCGCTCTTGGAGCTCGCCCAAGTCGGTGGCCAGGGTCGGTTGATAACCGACCGCCGAGGGAATGCGGCCGAGCAAGGCCGAGACTTCGGCGCCGGCCTGAGTGAAACGGAAGATGTTGTCGATGAACAGGAGCACGTCCTGGTTCTCTTCGTCGCGGAAGTATTCGGCGACGGTGAGGGCCGAAAGCGCGACCCGGGCCCGGGCGCCCGGCGGCTCGTTCATCTGGCCGTAGACCAGGCAGGTCTTATTGATAACGCCCGATTCCTTCATTTCGTGCCATAGGTCGTTGCCTTCGCGGGTCCGCTCGCCGACGCCGCCGAAGACCGAATAACCGCCGTGCTTCAAGGCGACGTTGTTGATCAGCTCCATGATGAGAACGGTCTTGCCGACACCGGCGCCGCCGAAGAGGCCGATCTTCCCGCCCTTGGAATAAGGCGCCAACAAGTCGATGACCTTGATGCCAGTCTCGAACATCTCGACCTTGGTCGATTGATCAGTGAAGACCGGAGCCGCGCGATGAATCGGATAACTCTTGTCGCACTTGACCGGGCCGCCTTCGTCGACCGGCAGGCCGACGACGTTGAGGATCCGGCCGAGGGTGCCCGGGCCGACCGGCATATTGATCGGCTTACCGGTGTTCTTCACTTCTTGGCCACGGATCAGACCGTCGGTGGAGTCCATCGCGATGCAACGAACGGTCTTCTCACCTAAGTGCTGGGCGACCTCGACGACGAGATTTTCGGGCTGATCGTTGATCGAGGGATTGGTGACGGTCAAGGCGGTGTAGATCTCGGGAAGATCACCGGCGGGAAATTGGACGTCGATGACCGGTCCGATGATCGAGACGACCTTACCGTTGCTGACTTTCTCTGACATGGGGGACTCCTTCAATAAAATCAAAAACCTATTTCAGGGCCTCGGCCCCGTTGACGATATCCATCAATTCGGTGGTAATCGCCGCCTGACGGGCCCGGTTGTATTGCAGGGTCAGGCTATGGATCATTTCCTTCGCGTTGTTGGTCGCGTTTTCCATCGCGCTCATCCTAGCGCCCAATTCACTGGCCCGCGACTCCAAAACCGCCACGTAGAACAGGGTTGCGACATAGCGCGGAAGCGCGCTGTTCAAGATGGCCTCGCGGCTTCCCTCCCACACGATGGGCGGACCGGCCGCCGCTTCGGCCTCCTCCTTGGTTATTTCCAAGGGAAGGATCTTCTTGATGGTCGCTTCCTGGGAGATCGCGCTCTTAAAGTGGTTGAAGGCCAAGAAAAAGCTGTCGAACTCGCCAGCCAGGAAGCGCTGGACATAGGACTGGGCCAGCTTCTCGGCATGGGCGAAGCCGAAGTCCTCGTCGAAGGAGCTCAAGGCCTCCTTGGTTGCGATGTTCTTGGCCCGGTAATAATCGCGGCCCTTCCGGCCCATGGTCGAAATGCTGAATTCCTCGAAAGCTTTGCCCTCGTGGCGGCTGTAATGATCGGCGCGGCGCAGTAAGTTGCCGTTGAAACCGCCGCAAAGACCGCGGTCGCTGGTCATGATCAGGATTTCGCCTTTTTTAGGGCTTTCGACCGGGCAGCACAAAGGATGGTCCCAGGCTTCGGCCTGCGCGACCCAACGTCGAACCGCCGATTCCAACAACTGAAGATGGGGCCGGGCTTGGCTCAAGGCCGATTGGGCGCGACGGAGCTTGGCCGCTGCAACCATCTTCATGGCCTTGGTGATCTTCTGGGTGTTCTTGGTTGTGATGATCCGTTTCCGGATCGTCTTTAAGGTCGCCATTTCGTTTAGCCTTGAAACCCGTTCTTCATTTCATCGAGGGCCTGCTTGAGCTTGGCCGTCAGGTCGTCGTCGATCTTCTTCTTGGTCGCGATGTCCTTGAGGATGCCGGGGTACTTCGACTCGACGAAGAGCTGGAACTCCTCGAGGAATTTCCGAACCTTGTTGACCGGCACCTCGTCGAGGAAGCCGTTGATCGCGGCGTAGATCTCGATGATCTGCTTCTCGACCGGCATCGGGACGTATTGGCCCTGCTTCAAGACTTCGACCAAGCGCTCGCCGCGGGCCAATTGGCGTTGAGTGGCCTTGTCCAAGTCGCTGCCGAACTGGGCGAAGGCCGCGAGCTCGCGGTACTGGGCCAGCTCGAGGCGGAGGGTCCCGGCGACCTGCTTCATCGCCTTGATTTGGGCGTTGCCGCCGACCCGCGAGACCGAGATACCGACGTTCACCGCCGGACGAACGCCGGAATAAAAGAGGTCGCTCTCGAGGAAGATCTGGCCGTCGGTGATCGAGATGACGTTAGTCGGAATATAAGCCGAAACGTCGCCGGCCTGGGTCTCGATGATCGGCAGGGCGGTCAGGGAGCCGCCGCCCCGCTCTTCGGAGAGCTTGGCCGCCCGCTCGAGCAGACGGGAGTGGAGGTAGAAGACGTCGCCGGGAAAGGCTTCGCGGCCCGGCGGGCGGCGGAGCAGGAGGCTGAGCTGGCGATAAGCCACGGCATGCTTCGAGAGATCGTCATAGATGATCAAAGCGTGCTGGCCGCTGTCCCGAAAATACTCGCCGATGGTGACGCCGCTGTAGGGCGCCAGGAATTGAAGCGGCGCCGGATCGGAGGCATTGGCCGCCACAATGATGGTGTAATCCATCGCCCCGTGGTGCTTGAGCTTCTCGACGACCTGGGCAACGGTCGACTGCTTCTGGCCGATGGCGACGTAGATGCAGGTAACGCCCTTGCCCTTCTGATTGATGATGGTGTCGAGGGCCACCGCGGTCTTGCCGGTTTGGCGGTCGCCGATGATCAGCTCGCGCTGGCCCCGACCGATCGGAGTCATCGCGTCGATGGCCACGATCCCGGTCTGCAGCGGCTCCTTCACGGGCTGGCGTTGAACCACCGTGGGAGCCTGGATCTCGAGCGCGCGGTACTCCTCGAACTGGATCGGCCCCTTGTCGTCGAGCGGCTCGCCGGTGGGAGTGATCACCCGGCCGAGCAGCCCATCCCCCACCCCAACCGACAGGATCCGGCCCGTCTGTTTGACGGGGTCACCCTCTCCGATCTGATCGGCCTTCCCCAGGACGATGCAGCCGATCGTGTCCTCGTCCAGGTTGAAGGCCACCCCGAGGACCCCGCCGGGGAACTCCAACAGCTCGTTGGCCATGGCTCGGGGCAGACCCTCCACGATGGCCGCGCCGTCCCCGGTGGCCACCACCCGGCCGACCTCCTCCCGCTCCAAGGTGGGTTCGAAACCCTCCACGTACTTGCGGAGCGCTGCGGCGATCTCCTCCGACGAGATGGACAGCTCCTGGGCCACGCTCACAACCCCCTCTATCGATCCGGCGGAACCTCAGCGCGTCCGCGCAAGCTGCCGCCGGGCCATCTCCAGTTTCCGTTTGATCGAGCCGTCGAACACCTGGTCTCCCACCCGAGCCACCACCCCACCGATCACCGAGGGATCGACCAGGACCTTCAGCTCGATGTCCTTCCCGGTGGCCTTCGACAGCGCCCGGGCCAGCTGTTCACGCCGCTTCTGGTCGAGGGGAAGGGCCGTGCGGACCTCGGCCATGGCCTTTCGCCGGCGCTCTGCCGCCACCGCGG
>JBIOXX010000005.1:0-4319 GCA_044869875.1 bacterium
GGAGTCTTTCAAGGACTGCGCCTGGCCAGCTACAGCCGCTTGCTCGCCAACGCCGAGGCCACTTTTCTCACTCGAGGCTTGGGCGCCCGCGGCCTTTCCTTCGGCATCGGTTTCGCCGCCGAAGCTCCGGCTTTCACCGCGGCCCACCGTGGCCTCAGCGCTCTGCTCGGCCAAGAGCCGAGCGGCGCTAGCTTCGGCCAGGAGCTGGCCGGCGGCTATCTTATGTTAGGCGGTCTGCGGCTCAGCTCGGCTGCCGGCACCGCACTGCTCCGCAGCTTCGGGCCGGCCGGCGGCTTAACCGGAACCGTTTCGCAGCGACTCTTCCAACAAGGCACGATGTTCGCCGGCATCACCGCCGCCCATTGGGCCGAAGAGAGGCTCGGCCTCCGTCCCCAAAACGGCGGTGCGGCCTTGCTCGCCGATTCGCTGGCGGCCTTATTGCAGTTCAACGCCTCCGGCCGGCTCTTGCACAGCCTCGGCGGCGGCCAAGGCAGCTCGGGTTTGGAGCTTCGCATCAGGAGTCTGGAGAACTATGGCCCTTCGAGGATGCCCCTTCTTCAACCGCTTCATCTAGGACCGGAATTAGCGCTCGAAGGCCCGATGCAAATGAGCGCCGAAATCTCAGGGAAAGGTCCACAAAGACCCCCAATTCTCCTAACAACGGGTGGAGCGACACTGCGTAGATCAAGCCCCATCGAGCGCAACCCCCGGCTCTACCTACGCTACCGTGGGCTCATGAGTGAATGCGAATTTGGAATTCATCGCTTGCTCCTAGAGATGAACTCCGGCTCGCCGCTGTGGGTCGAGACCGCTTTGCACATCGCCCGATCTCTCTACGAAAACAGCTGGGCCGAATTGTCGCGAGTGCCGCCGGAACATGCTCCCTATCAAGCAAGGTTGGTCCAGCAATTAGAACAGCTTCAGACGAATTTAGAGTTGATCCGGGCCTCAGGACAGCCCCGGCCCATGGACGCGAATGCCCAGGAATTGCTCCGCTTTATTTATCGGGTACCCAATAAAATCGTCAATTATGTCAACTCCGGAGAGCATGAGGACTTGGAAGGCGCCATCCACAATGCCGTTTCGGCGAACGAATTGTTTACGCGCGAATTCAGACCCGTCCATGCCGTGAACCAAGATAGCGGCGAAATTCTCCCCGAGCTATCCCCTCCTCTTTCCGGAGGAAGAGTGGTCCGCGCCTCGGAGCGGCCATGGACAGAGGATTCGCTTCCCTTCTACGACTACGTTAGCGACTACGTCGAAGACGTTCCTCCACAAGTCGATATCGCTCCGGAAATCTCTCGTCGAGTATTGCTGCTGGGTGAGATTCCGCGAGAGCGCGGCAATTTGGCCCTCCACCATGAAGTCAGCGTCTCCGAGACCACACGACACATCCATCGGGACCTACTTACCGAAAGCTTGACGAACGCCATTAACAAGGCGCCCAACCAGATTCGCCTCCTCTCCCCGAGAGGCAACGACACTTTCGACTATGTCGAGGCTTTCGACGCCTTCAACGCGAGCCGGCTTTTGAGCGAATCGGGTGCCGCCGATCTCCAGCGATATTTCTTCGATCGAATCCGCCCCGGCGGCATCGGATTGTGGATCAGCCGGGATAGCCGAGCCACCGAATTAGCAGTACATAATGCTTTGGACCGGCGCTTGGCCGGCGTGATTATTGGATCTTATTCGGGAAATTCGCCGTTACAAATACCGTCGCGACCCGACTACGACACGACCAATTTTGTGTTTTTCAAGAAATTACCTAACGAATGATGGATTTTTCTTTTAATTTCTAAGGGTTTTAATTAACGGATTCCGGGGACCGTGGTTAAGAAGTGAGGACAGACAGTGACATTCGAGCTCAGGCTTTCACGGGGGCAGCAGTATTCTTCCGACCAGCCCGGGAGTAATTCCGACGAGCGCCTTTTTCTGCGCGAGATTTCCACTCATGTTTCCGAAGCAGCGGCTCAAGCCGAGCTGATCTCCCTGACTCGCGAACGCGATTCCGAATTGCTCGGCGCGGCCTTGCGCCGATTTGCCGGACGTCAGGAGACTCGCGGCCGCAGTGACGTCGCCGCTGCAATCTACGAGCGGATGGCCGCTTCGCCCGCCGCCTACGGCGCCGCCGAATCCCGGCTTGCCGGCGAGCGTCTCGAGGCCTTGCGCGGCCGCGGTAAATTCGGCGCCCGGGCCGAGATCTTCGTTCAAAACTTCGCCCAAAGCGTGACCGATCCGGCCAACTTGGCGGGAATGGCCCTGGCCGGCGGCGTTTTTCAAGGTCTCCGGGTCGCCACCTACGCCCGATTGCTCGCCAGTCCCACGGCCAACATCGTCACCCGCGGCCTCGGCGCCCGAGGTCTTTCTTGGGGCTTAGCTTTGCTAGCCGAAGCCCCGGCCTTTTCCTTGGGCACCCGTTCGACCAATGCCCTGATGGGACGAAGCCAAGACTGGAGCGCTAGGGCTTTGGGCCACGAATTAGCGGCTTCCTATCTAACCTTGGGAGCCTTGCGGGTCAGCGGCGCCGGCGGCGAGCTCTTATTCCGACGCCTCAGTCCGGCCGGCGGATTGCTTTCGCGCGGCTTCGTCCAACAAGCCTCGATGCTCACCGGCATCACCGCCGCCACTTGGCTCGAGCAGCAAACCGGGCTTCGGGAGCGGACCGACGGCGCTACTTTGCTGGCGTCCTCGTTGGCGAGCTTGGTCCACTTCAACGTTGCCGGCCGGATTCTCCACGGGCTCGGCAATGACGCCTTGACTCAGCGGCTCCGCTTTCAGCAGGAGCGCTTGGAAAGCCTTCCGCCTCCTTCGCTCGAAGCGACGGCCCGAGCCTGGACCTTGGCGGGCCGAACTCCGGTTTTGGTCGGAGCCGACAGCGTTTTCATGAGCAGCATCGACGGATCTCCGAGCACTCCACCGCCGCCCGCGGTTAGCGGCGGTGAATCGCGGGCTCGACGATCCTCGGCGCCGCCTCCGGCGACAAGAGATCCAGTTGAGGATTTTACCACGATTGAGCAAACCATTGCCCCGCTTTATGACGGGCGCACGCCGGGACTGCCTTGGATCGGCGAATCCAGGCAAATGATCGAGCTCTACAATAAGGTTGTGGAAGCTATGCCGGTTGCTCATCAGCCCTCCAATCACCCCAACATCTTGAAGTACCTTCACGATCTTGCGAGTGAGGCGAACAACATCCACAGCTTGCTGACGCTGGCCCGTAGCTTTGAAAATCATCCGGCACTCGATGCCCCACAGCATTCGGTCGGCCAATTCCTCGAGTACTTCTTTCGAAGCGCCAACACCTCGATCAACTATCTCAAAGGCCTCGAGGGAGTGACGATTCCCGAGCCGCTTCGACACCTCCGGACTGCGCGCTTTTGGTTGCAGTATGGCATTGAAAAAGCGGCCGGCGAGCAGCCTCTCGTCACCCATCCCGAGGGTTTCCCCTATTATCGAGGCGAGGACGGCTACTACGTGATCCCGGAGCCCGCAAGACACGTCATCATCATGGGCGACGAGCGCGCCCCTCGAACTTTCGATCTTGTCAACGGCGGACACCGAGTCACTCACGTCGAATTCGACAATTCGCGGATGAGGATCACCCAAAAGCTGATGGATGTGAAGGTCCAGCGGGCCAAAGATTCCGGCCAATGGCGGATCGAATTGCCCAACGGCAACGTCCGATATCATTCCAGCATTCAGAATGCCGAGCCCGCCGACTACGTCGAGGCCTATTTCCCTGAACTATTCAATGTCTTGAAGCCACGATTCGACCCGGGGCGGATGGAGCAACTTCGGGAATTAATCGCATCCAACCTCGCGATCCGGTTGAATCCCGATGGCAGCGCCTTCGTCATCTCCGATCGCCACGACGCGATCGAGGACTTGGCCAAGGCGGTCCAGCAATCCCCGGGCATCGAGCTTCTCGAATTGCAGATAATCCGCGACCGGATGCCTTTGCGCGCCGGGATGCACGTCACTGCCGTCCCCGGCGAAAATCTCTATTCTTGGTTGGTGCTTCGCAAACGGAGCGAGTAGCCGATCACTTCACAAGAATCCGCAAGCGCGGCCCGGTCCGAAGGGTGAAGCTCTTCTCGGCCGGCAGCATGTCGCCGTCGATGGTGTAGGCCATCGGCCGTTCGAGCTCAATCTTCATTTCGGTGGCCGGCTCTTCGATTAAATTCTCCGACTTCGAGGGACGGCCGAAGAACATGTCGCCGACGTGGCGCAAGACGTTGCGCGGCGGCAGGGAGAAGCCGATGGCATGGAATTTCCCCGGCTCCTCCGAATAATGAAAAACCTTGAACTTGAGGCCGAGG
>JBIOXX010000006.1:0-4078 GCA_044869875.1 bacterium
TACAAGAACAAAGACGACCTGCTCATTTCCATCTTCGAAGACAGCATGGATACCTTCAGTGGTGAGGTTCAAAAGGTCGTCGACGGGGTTTCCGATCCGATCGAGAAGCTGCGCCGCTTCATCCGCCTGCACCTCGAGTTGGTCCGGGAGAACCAAGATACTTCCCTGGTCCTGCAAATCGAGCTTAGGCAGTCCTCGAAGTTCATGAAGGAGTACGCGGCGACCAAGTTCCGCGATTACCTGAGTTTGATTTCGACGATCTTAGAAGAGGGACAGGCCAAGGGCCTCTTCAAGAAGTCGATCAATCCGCTGATCGTGAAGCGGGCGATCTTCGGTGCGGTCGACGAAATGGCGCTGGATTGGGTGTTGATGAAGAAGAAGAAGTACACGATGGAGGAAGTTGCCGAGCAGCTTTGCTCCATGCTGGTCGAGGGGTTGAAGGCATGATTTCTTTCGAGCTCAGCGAAGAACAGAAGCTCTTGGTCGAGACGGCGCGCAAGTTCGCCCAGACCGAGATGCGCCCGGTCGCGGCTAAATTCGACGAGAGCGGAGAATTTCCCAAGGACATCCTGAAGAAAGCCTGGGAGCTGGGCTTGATGGGCGAGAACGTGCCGGTTGAGAACGGCGGCATGGGCCTCGGCTGCTTCGAATCGGTGCTGATCGCCGAAGAGCTCTACTGGGGCTGCGCCGGCATCGCTACTTCGGCGGTTTGTAACGCCTTGGCCTTGGGCCCGATCGTCATCGCTGGAAACCCGGCCCAGAAAGACAAGTTTCTCTCTCCCTTCAGCGCAGAATTTAAGATCGCCTCCTTTGCCCTGACCGAGCCTTCCTCGGGCTCCGACGTCGCCAATATGCGGACCATCTATAAAAAGGACGGCGACGGCTTCCGCCTCAACGGCGCCAAGCAATGGATCACCAACGCCGGCTATGCCGACCTGATGACCGTTTTCGCCAGCGCCGACCCCGGCAAGGGATCGAAGTCGATCTCGGCTTTCGTGGTCGATGCCAAGAGCCCCGGCGTCGGCATCGGCAAGAAGGAAGATAAGCTCGGCCAACGGGCTTCTGACACCCGCTCGGTGACCTTCGACGACGTTTTCATTTCCCAAGAGAACCTGCTCGGCCAGGAAGGCGAGGGCTTCAAGATCGCGATGAAGAACCTCGACAAGTCGCGGCCTGGCATCGGGGCGGCGGCGGTCGGAGTTGCCCGGGCGGCCTTGGAGTACAGCATTCAATATTCCAAGGAGCGGATGACCTTTGGCAAGGCCTTGGCCGAGCATCAAGGCATTCAATTCATCATCGCCGACATCGCCAAAAACGTCGAGGCCGCCCGCTTGCTCTGCTGGCAAGCCGCTTGGCTGAACGACCAAGGCAAGCCCAACAACAAAGAGAGCTCTTTCGCCAAGTGCTTCGCTTCCGACATCGCGATGGAGGCGACGACCGACGCGATTCAAGTCTATGGCGGCTATGGCTATTCCAAAGAATATCCGGTGGAGAAGCTCTTCCGCGACGCGAAGCTGATTCAGATTTACGAAGGTGCCAACCAGATCCAGCGCATGGTGATCGCGAAGCATCTTCTTTTTAAGTAACCGATTTTTTTAGCAAGGAGGCTAGAGTGAAAATCGCCGTTCTCATCAAGCAGGTTCCGGATACCGAAACCAAAATTAAAACCAAGGCCGACGGCTCGGGCATCGAGGGCGAAGGCGTCAAGTTCATCGTCGGACCCTACGATGAGTTCGCCATCGAAGAGGCCATCAAGACCAAGGAGAAGAACGCCGGCAGCGAAGTGACCGTTGTCTCGCTCGGCCCGGTGCGCTCGGTCGAGGCCATCCGCACCGCCCTGGCCATGGGTTGCGACAAAGCCATCCACATCGACGACGAGAACAGCAACCCCGACAGCTTCGTGACCGCCAAGGCCCTGGCCAAGGTGATCCAAGAGAAGGGCTTCGAGATCGTCTTCACCGGCAAGCAGGCCATCGACCTCGACAACGCTCAGGTCACCCAGCAGGTCGCCGAGTTCCTCGGCTGGCCCCAGGTCATGATCCTCGAAAAGATCGACATCGCCGGCGGCAAAGCCACGGCTACCCGCCGGATCAGCGGTGCCAAGGAAGTCTACGAAGTTCCGCTGCCTGCGATCTTCGGCTGCGAGAAGGGGCTCAATACCCCACGCTACGCCTCGTTGCCCGGCATCATGAAGGCCAAGACCAAGCCGGTTGAAACCCTCAAGCTCAGCGCCGAGAAGGGCGAGGCCCAGCCGAAACTGGTCTACAGCAACTACCGGCTGCCGGCTGAAAAGCCGCCCGGAAAGATGTTGCAAGGCGATGCCGCGACTCAAGTCAAGGAACTGGTCCGCCTGCTTCGTGAAGAAGCGAAGGTTATCTAACGAAATAGATTTGCCCAAAATACGGGCACAAGTAGGAGAATGAACATGGCAAACGTTTTGATTTTTGCAGAACACCAAGATGGAAAACTCAAGAAGACCTCGCTGGAGTTGGCCAGCAAGGGCGCCGAGCTCGCAGCCAAGATCGGTGGAGTTTGCGAAGCCGTCCTGATCGGCAACGGCGTCGAAGGCCTGGCCAACGAGCTGGCTCCTTACGGCGTCAAGAAGGTCACGGTGCTCTCGAGCCCCAAGCTCGACAAGTACAGCACCTTGGGCTTCGTGAATGCCCTGGCCGGATACGTCAAAGAAGCCAATCCCGACATCGTGCTCGGCACGGCGTCGCCGGCCGGCCGCGATTTCTTCCCGCGCTTGGCGGCCCGCCTCGAAACCGGCCTGGCTTCGGACGTCGTCGATTTGAAAATCGACGGCGATGGCAAGATGCTGGCGACCCACCCGATCTACTCGGGCAAGGCCTTGGTCGACGTGAAGATCCCCAACTCCAAGCCCCAGATGGCTTTGGTCCGGCCTAACTCCTTCGGCATCGGTACGGCTCAGGCCGGCGCGACCGCCGAGGTCCTGAAGAAGGACGTCGATGTCGGCGACATCAAGGCCGAGATGAAGGAGCTGGTGAAAGGCGCCTCCGATAAGGTCGACTTGACCGAAGCCGAGATCATCGTCTCGGGCGGCCGGGCGATGAAGGAAGCCGCCAATTTCAAGATCCTCCAAGAGCTGGCCGACGTGATCGGCGCCACCGTGGGAGCTTCCCGGGCGGCCGTCGATTCGGGCTACGCTCCTCACGAGATGCAGGTCGGTCAGACCGGAAAGGTCGTCAATCCGAAGCTCTACATGGCTTTCGGCATCAGCGGCGCGATCCAGCACTTGGCCGGTATGCGGACCTCCAAAGTCATCGTCGCGGTCAACAAGGATGCCGAAGCTCCGATCTTCCAAAAAGCCGATTACGGCATTGTGGGAGACCTCTTCGAGATCGTACCCTTATTGACGGCTGAATTTAAAAAGACCCTGAGCGAATAGCTTCAACCGCCATTCCGTAGGAGACCTTATGTTTGCAAAGATCCGCCAAGGCGCGAGCTGGCTTCTCTCCCGAGTCGGAGAGGAAGAAATCTTCATCCCCGAGAACATGACCGAAGAGCAGGTTCAGATGGGACAAACGGTCAAAGACTTCGTCGAGAAGGAAGTTTGGCCGAACAACGAGAAGATCGAACACAAGGAGCCGGGCGTCTCGGACGGACTGCTGCGTAAGGCCGGCGAAATCGGCCTCCTGATGGCCGAGATCCCGGAGTCCTACGGCGGCTTGGGCCTGGGCAAAGTGGCCAGCACCATCATGAGCGAACAGGCGACCATCCAAGGTTCCTGGACCGTCTCTTATATGTGTCACACCGGCATCGGAACCCTGCCGATCCTCTATTTCGGCAACGAAGAGCAGAAGCAGAAGTACCTGCCGAAGCTTGCCACCGGCGAGTACATCGGCGCCTACGCCCTAACCGAAGCCGGCTCTGGCTCCGACGCTCTGGCGGCCAAGACCAAGGCGGTGCTCTCGCCCGACGGCAAGCACTACATCCTGAACGGCGAGAAGATGTTCATCACCAACGGCGCCTGGGCCGACGTGATCACTGTTTTCGCCAAGGTTGACGGCGAGCATTTCACCGGCTTCATCGTCGAGAAGGGGATGCCGGGAGTCAG
>JBIOXX010000007.1:0-4466 GCA_044869875.1 bacterium
CCCGCCACCCGGATCGCCTCTTGGTCGGGCTTCTGCTTATCCTTCTTGTCTTTCTTGTTCTTGCCTTTCGGCTCCTCGTTTCCTAGCCGGGCGACGTCGATGCCGAAACGGCTGCTGGCGGCGCGAGCCGCCGCGTCGTCGCGCATCGAATCGGTCTTGGAGACGCCGCCGCGCGGAATGGTCAGGCGAGTGCCGGAATCGACCTCATAGCGGGCGACCGTGAAGCTGCGCTTCTGCCACTTTACCTTGCCGCGCTTCCCGTAAACCTTGACCTTCTCGGTTTTCTTGATGTTCCGGACCTCGACGTCGCCGGGATTGGCCTTGGCGATCTGAGCTTCGGAAACTCCGAAGCGATCGGAGATCTCGTTCAAGGAATCGCCGCTGCGGACGACGTATTCGATCGCCCGCATCCGCTGCGAAGGGCTGAGCGAGGCGTACTTCCGCATGAAACGGTCGCGGGTGCCGCGGGGGATCTTGAGGGTGTAACCCTGGATATGGGGCGGCGTCATGTCCTGGAGAAGCTCGGAGTTGAGCAAACGAACCAAATCGGCATCGACGCCGGCGCATTCGGCCGCCACTTCGAGGTCGGTGGCCGAGCTCATCTTCACTTTTTCGTAGTCGATCGGAACTTGATACTCGACCTCGCGGAAGCCGTAGCGGCCGGGATTCTTGCTGATCATCGCGGCGGCCAGAATCTTGGGCACGTAGTCCTTGGTCTCCTGGCGAAGGTAGTTGCCCTCGACCATATCCCAGAAATTGTTTCCGTTGCGGTTGATCGCATTGCGGACCTTGCCGGCGCCGGCATTGTAGGCGGCGAAGGCCAGGTACCAGTCGCCGAACTCGTCATGCAGATCCTTCAAGTGTTGGGCGGCGGCGTGGGTCGACTTCTCGATGTCGCGGCGCTCATCGACGTAATAGTCGACGTTGAGGCCGTACATCGCGCCGGTCGACTTGATGAACTGCCAGGGCCCGACCGCCGAGGCCCAGCTCGCGGCCCGGGTGTTGAAGCCGCTCTCGATCATGCTGAGGTAGACGATGTCGCCGGGAACGCCGTACTTCTTGAGCACCGTATGCATGTAGGGAATGAAGCGTCCCGAGCGCTGGAGGTAGCGGGTAAAGTGACCGCGGCCCCGGCCGGTGAAGTAGTCGATCCATTTTTGAACGTACTCGTTGTCGGTCATCGGGATGTCGTAGCTGCCGTTGGTGGTGGCGCTGTACTTCCCGTAATGGACGCCGCTCCCGCTGCGATGGCCCAAGGAATCGTAGATGACGTCCTCGAGGCTGGCGTCCTCGTCTTCGCTGACCGAGGAACCGCGGCGGTTAGACCTGCCTTCGACGGCGAGGTCCGAATGTTTTTTGGCTTTATAGTGGGCGGTCTTCGCTTGCTTGGGCGAGGATCCGCAGGCAGCGACCAGCAACATGAGGATCAGGATAGGAAAAACTAAACGTCGCATCGGGCCTTTCAAAGCAAATGGCCGCGGCAGCGATGAAGCTGCCGCTTTAGAAGAATATTAAACCCAGCTATGGTCTGTTTTTTAGGAAGGGCCCGGTCCAAAGGCCGCATTCCCGCTTAACGCCCAAGATGAAAAAAGATTTTCAACTCGATGAAATTTTATATACGCCCTTTAAAAATCGAGTGTCAAACCCTTTGGACCTACGACGGTTTTTTCCAAAGCCGTACATTTTATTATCCCAATTTCGGGGCCCCAGTTGTCAAAAAAATCTTTCGAAAATAAAGAGCGGGACTGAAGCCTCTTGCTACGGGACCGGGATCTTGTAGCCAGGGGCTTCAGCCCCACTCTCCTCTTGAGCATTTTTTCCAATCATTCCCAACGCTTGAACGACAAATTTTCCGGCCTCCTTAAAGCCCAACCACTTCCAAAAAAATTTTAAAATTCCAAGCCTGCAATATTTCGTCGTTTTTGCTTTGAGGGGCCTAAAGCCCAAAACGATTTTTTGACAGACCACAATATCTTGTGGTGTATCGAGAGTCACACCACAATAGACTGTGTATAAACCTGTGAAAAGGTTGTGGATAGAAGATGGAGGAACGAGGGATGAGGCTGTCGGCGGTAAAAAAAGATCTTTCCGGACGGGGTGCTTCTTCCCCTTCGGCTCCCGCCTTCGACCGCCGGCGCTTGGTCCAAGAGCTCCTTTCCCTCGGTAATGCCCGGATCGACCAAGCCGTCGCCGAAAACATCGGCGCGCAGGTCGAAGCTGAGCTCAAGCGTCGCAATGTTCCCAGCATCTCGCCGGAGCTGGTCAGCGAGTTGGTTCAATTCAAGCTTGAGGAACTGGGCCTCATCGAAATTCGTCGCCGGCGCTCACGGCGAACCCCTCTCGTCGATCCCGAGATCACCGTCACCCCTCATCCCCAACCCGAGTACCCCGAAGCGACGCCGACCCTGAGCGGCGAGTTTCCTTTGGCCGGGGGCCTGGCCCGCAAGGTCGAAAAGACCGAGCTGCCGACCTTGGAGAAATTTTTGGCGCCGACCGAGACCCGTTCGACTCGGCCGACCGCACCGCTGCCGCCCAAGGCCAACCTCAAGGTCTCGAGCCGTTCGCTCAAGAAGCTGGTCGCGGCGATCGAGGGGCCGATGGGCCGCGAAGCCGAGAACATCGCCACCGCCCGGCTCGAAGCGGTCTTCGAGGATATCGCCAGGCTGGCCGCCGGTGTCCGGGCCGAAGTCGAATCGGTGCCGGCTTCGACGCTGGCCGTGCAGTTTTTCAACTCCATGGCCAACCAAGAGTTCTATCCCCATCATCCCCTGCTCTTGGACCTGCTGGGGATCCAATCCAATCCAGTGGAATCGCCGGTCGAGATCGAGCTGGCCGAAGAGCCCTCGCAGCGGGCAGCCGCGCTCCGCCAAGCCGCCAAGGCTTGGAAGGAAAGCCGGGAGGTCTGCTTCCTCCTGCCCCAGGGCCAAACCGTGGGTTGGACCGGCGAGGATTTCGAGCGCTTCCTCGACAAGGCCGAAAAAACCATCCTTGAGCTGCCCGAAGGCAGCGAGATGCCGCGGCGGGTCGCCTTCCGCCTTCGCCTCGACGACGGCCGGGCTATCGACTTCGCCCGCCGGGCCCTGTCCGGAAAGTACTACCCGAAATTCGCCTTCGATTGGCTTTTACCCGAGGAGGCTTCCTTCGGCGACTCGACCGCCGAGCTCCTCGACGAAGTTTTGAAAGTGACCTGGAAGAAAAGCGAGCCGAGCCTGGTCTTTTCCGCCAAGGCCTGTGGTGCCCCCGATCTCTCCCGCCTCGGTTTTCCGGAGACCGTCCGTCCCGGCGGCGCTCCCGCGCTAAGCCCCACCGGAGAAGCCCCGCTCGGCTCGCTTAATTTATCCATCATCGGTTCCGGCGGCGACGTCGATTGGGCCAAGCTGCGGCGGATGACCCGCAGCGCGATCCGGTTCCTCGACGGGCTGGCGACCAAGAGTGGCGATTCGGTCCGGGCTCTCGGGCTCGGGGCCTTGGGTTTCGCCGAGCTCTTGGCCAAGCTCGGCATCCCCTACGACAGCGAAGCCGCCGTCGATTTGGCCGAGAAGCTCGCCCGCTTCATGAAGCAGGAAGCCGTCCACGCCGCTCAGGCCCTGACCGAAGAGTCGGCGACGCCGCTTAGCCATTCGGCGCTCTTGAATTTCCATGCCGAAGCCGGTTTGGCCGAGCTGGCCGACGTCAGCCCCGGCTTTTTAGCACTCGATCGCTTGGTCGAGGACGGCAAGGTCACGCCGCTGGTCCGGCAAATCGCCGAACGGCGCAAAGTTTGGAGCCCCCAGGTCGAAGTCGAGCTCTTGCAATGGGGCAGCCTGCGGCGTTCGCCCTCGGCGCCCAAGCCGCTGCGCCGGCTCTTCGCCAGCCAGCAGGAGATCGACGCCGAATGGGTGCTTCGGATCAAAGGCGCCTTGGAGAGGCACAGCGACGCCCATGGCTGGACCTCGCCGGCCCTTGAGGAAGAGATCGACCTCCAAGAGTTGAAGGCTCGTCTGGCCCAGCTTCGGGTCTACGGCCTCCGAGCTTTCCGCCTTCCTCAAAATCCCGATTTCGAAATTCCGAATGAAGAAGCAGTCGCCGAAGAGATCCCGACTGAACCTGAGGCTGAGCTCTTGGAAATCGAGTCGGCCCCGCGGGCCGATGAAGCCATCGCCACCGAGGCCGCCGTCGCTTCGCTGGCCCTGACCTTGGAAGAACTGGCGGCCGAAGCCGGCGAGAACGCTCCGGCGGCGGCCGAAACCGAAGTTAACGAGGAAGAGGAAAAAACCGAGGTGCTCATCGATTTGATCGCCGAGCCCGAAGCGCCGGCCCTGCCCGCCGATTCTTTGGCCGCGGCCATCTTGGGCATCGGCGAAAATCCGCCGCCCCAACCCGGAATCAAGCCCCGAGAGCGGCCCGAAGTGCTGCAAGCCAACACCCGCTTCATTCAGACCGGCTGCGGCTCGCTTCACGTCAGCTTCGCCCGCGATGCTCAGGGC
>JBIOXX010000008.1:0-2866 GCA_044869875.1 bacterium
CCCATGTACTTTTGCTTGGCCGGGTCCCAAGTTAAATTGGCCTCGAAGCCACGCCGGCCGGAAACGATTTCCCGCCCGCCTTTATCGCAGACCTTTTCCTGCTGAACCCGCATCGCCAAGCGGGGAAATCCGGCCGAATCGATCGCGCCGGCTCGAACCGGAACCAGATTCTGGGTAACGCGGCAATCCGAGGGGCTTGGGACCAGGAAGCTGTAAAGCATGGGCCCGTCGTAGACGATGTCGAGCTTATCGCCTCCGGCGTGGATCAAATTATAAATATTGAAGGACTCGCCGGCATTGTGATGGGAGTTGCCAGCCCAAAAAAGAAAATTCCCCTGACCCATGGGGTAGACTCCGGTTTCGGCGCTGAAATAAACGTGCTGATCTTGGGCAATGCCGACGAGATCAAGGAGCTTCGCCGCCGGTCGAGCCTCGAAGTAAGCCAACCAGCCGCTGTTTCGATCCAAGATCACGAGCCGGTCGCCAACCGCCAGATAGCTGAAATCGCCGGCCGGCAGAAAAACTTTTGGAGTCGACCCCAAAGCTGGCGGCGTCTCGGGATCCGAGAGGTACATCTGACCCAAATATTTTCGGGGAACCCTGGTCGGACCGCTGGAGCTGCCGTCGGACCGAAGATCGGGAAAAATTTGCTTCAACAAATCCGAAAAGCTGACGGATCCATTGGGAAGCACCGGATCGGCGGCGCAAACGTCACCGACCGATGGCGGAGACTTCGCTTTCGGGTCGCAATCCTTTGAGAAAAGAACGCTTCCGGAGCGAAACCTCGCCGGCGTTTCCTCGCGCGAAGGACTGGGCTTCAGAAGAACGGATAAAAATAAGAATGATATGAAAAAGGACCGCCCGATTTTTCCCATAAGCAAGATCGCAATCCTGTGCCGCCAATGCATTGCATTCTAGACTAAAACCCAAGCGGTCAAAAGCATATCTCAACAAGCAAACCTGCTTAAAAAACGTTCATCCGCACGAATAAGCATCGCCTGCTTCCTCCCGCTGAATCGCTAACTTTCGATAAAACCATGTTTTTCATTAGGCATGACTCTTGGATAAGCATCGGGTCAAGACCATCAAGAGATTTTGCCGATGGACCTATCGGTAATATCGTTTTGGACAGCGGGGGGTCGCTGTTCAAAAGAGGCTTTCAGCTGTGGGGAGTATTACCTTTGACATCGCCTGCTCGCGCTCATTTCCAAATTCATCAATCCAACTCTCTTTCACCCAACGAGCCTCGAATCGGTGAAGCCTGGATCGCTCGGCTCCTTCCGGCGCTTCACGGCTCCGGCGGCGCCGCCTTTCTCAGGGAGTGTCATAGCCTCGCCCGCGAATCGGATACCGAGCTTTTCTTCGAAGGCCTCTGGAATTTAGCCCGCCGCCAGGAAAGCCGCGGGCGATCGGATCTTGCCCTCAGCATTTTCCAACTCTTGCAAAGCCCCGATGCCCCAGCCACCTATCGCCGGCGGGCGACTGAAGCCGCGGCGGTGTATTCCGGCGGCGGCAACTTTGGCGCTCAAGCCGAGCATTTCCTTCGCGAAACCTATCAGCAAGCCTTGGCACCGTCCTCGCTCTTGGCGATGGCCGGCGCCGGACTTGCCTTTCGTAGCTCGCGACTCCTTTTCTTGCGGCTATTCACCGAAGCCGGGGTGGCGGGACTTCCCTTGCGCAGCGCCGCGGCGCTCGGCGCCTTCAACGTCGAGGCCCTCTCCTTCCCGATCCTGAGCCGGCTGAGCGGCCAAGCTTTTGGTCATAGCGTCGATTGGCAAGCTCAAGCGCTTCGAAGGGATCTCCTCTCAAGTTATCTCTTCCTGGGCGGGATGCGCGGCGCCCATCATGTCGCCGGACGATGGTTTCAGGCGGGGCCCATCACCCGAGCTGCCGCCACCTATGGCGGCGTCGTGGCCGGCTCGGCCTTGGAAAGCTTGGCCGGGCTGAGGTCCTTCGACTCACCCGGATCCCTTTTCGCCCACTCCCTCGGCACTTACTTGCAATTCCAATTGGCCGGAAGAGTCATTCATGGCGCCCTCGGTCCGCGCTTTCAAAGGCTGGAACGGACCATGGATCTTCAGGCCCAAACTTTGGAATCGACGCCTCGAAGCTTTCCTCCTTGGCGAGTCTCCGGAGATTTGGCGACTGCATCGGCCGGACCGACGGCCGGTCCCGGTTTCTCGCCTTCGATTTGGATGGCGATGAGCCAGGCCTTCCCGGAAGCTCGACCCCAAGCTGTGAATGGCGCGGCTCCTCGCCCGTCCCATGCGCCGCTGGAACCGGTTCGGCTCGAAGCCGAACCGGTGGAAATACCCATCCTCACCCGATATGAAATCGCCTCGGCTCTGGTCCAGCACCACGGCAACGTGGCCGCCGCTGCCCGGGAGTTGGGAATCGAGGCCGGCTCCTTGGAAAGCAGAATGAGCCGAGAGAATTATTTTTCGGAGCTCAGCGTCTTTCAAAGCTCCCGAAGCGGAAGAATGCTTTTCTACCGCCCGGCTCTGGCTCGGGCCCATTCCGTTTTCGGCGCCGCCATCTATGGGGAGCGCAGCTTGAACGAGTTGGGACTCAGCCCCGAGACCTCGGCCTTCGTCCGCCAAATGGGAATTCGAAGCCTTTGGGATCTCTTGCTCACGACTCACAACGAATTTCATCAGGAGCGTCAAGGCGGCCGGGCCGCGGTCGAAAATCATTTGCGGGAAATCGAGAGCCATTTCGATCAACGCATCTCAGCCAACGAAGGCAAGGTGTTCCGCAATTTTCCGCTGGAAGAAGGGATCGTGAAGTCGCTGATGGCGAAGACTTTCTCCGACTACCCAATCCAAGACCTGGGCTTGGAGCCGCGCATCGAAACAATTTTACGAAT
>JBIOXX010000009.1:0-10830 GCA_044869875.1 bacterium
GCCCGCGAGCTCGGCGTCGGCGTGGCCACGGTCTACGTCAAGGCTCGGAAGTACGATCTCAAGGCCCGGGCCGAAGCCTGGCGAAGCTTCCCTTCCTTTCCCGACGGCACCACCGTCGAGGGGCTGCGCCGCAAGGTCATTCTCGAAACCCACCGCAAGCTCCACTCCAGCGCCTATGCCGTGGCCAAGCGGCTCGGGCTCAACGTCGGCACCGTTTACCGCCAGCTTCGCGAAGCCCCCGAAGTCTCTCTTTCAAATTGAGAAAATTCTCATATTGAAAGACTGGGGGACTGCTTAATTTCCTAAATCATTGATTTTTATTAGGATTATATTGAGAGTCTGGCCTTACTTTTGCAGAATCAAATTTGGGGCTCAACGTGATCATTTTTTCGGAGGCTGCCCATGAAAATCTTCTCCCGCTCATTCTCTTTACTTCTGGCGCTAGCCTTCGGCTTGAGCGTCGCTGCCTGCAGCAAAAAAGACGGCGGCGCCCCCTCGGCCACCGGTGAAAACACCGCCTCCGATTCCAACCTCAACAGCGACGGCCTCGGCACCGTGAAAGACGGAGGCGAGCTCAACAAGGATCTTTGCAACGCCGAAGCCGACGCCTACGAGCGCTTCGCGGTCCTCACCCATCAATCGCGGGATTACGTTTTTCAAACCGCCCAGACTTCGGGATTTCATGCCGTCTATCAAGCCAAGCCCGCTACCTACACTGCGGCCGACCAAGCCCTGATCCAAAATTATTTCGTTCAGGCCGACAAGTTGGTTTACGGCACCCTGAACGCCGATATTGAAAATGCGGTGGTCCGTTTCGGCGGAACCGTCGGACGCTACGGCTCCGATCCGACCGACGAAAAGTGGGAGAGCGTCGATCGCGCTTATGTCGCCTTGGTCCGGCTGCTAAATCTCCGCCAAACTCTCTACGCCGCTTATACCGCCGTCTTCGGGCTCCAAGGTTCAGTCGCCTGGGTGACGGCTTACGACGGCGAAGTCGCCAATGTCACCGCGATCAAGGAGTTCCTGGCCAAGCTCGACGACGCGGCGTTCTCGGCTCAATATCATTTGAACAACTACCGCAAAGACCGAATCCGCGACGCCGTCGCCACGATCGCCCAAGGCATCGCGGTCCGCATTGACGGTAAGGATTACGTGCTTCACACCGGCTACTCGGTGGAGAAAAAAACGGCGGTCGTGACTTTGGTCGACATCGCCGACGAAGCGGCGCTGGAATTCCGGCCGGCTAAGGATGAAGTCATGACGGCCTTGAAGGATCGGGTCACCGCTCTCACCGCTCAGCTGAAAGATCTCGAAGCCAAGATCGAAGTTGCGGTCGCGAATCAGAGCGCCGAAGTGGCTACTTATCGCGAACAATACAAGGACATCCAAGCCGAGCTGAGCCTGCTCCAGGCCGTGGGTTATAGCGAGCTCCGCGCCGTTCTCGAGGCGAACTTGGCGACCACCGCGACGATCAACCAATACCAGCAATACGAGGCTGTCACCGAGGTCAGCGCGACTTACACGCCGACCGGAACGCGAACCACCTATACCGCCGCGACGACCTCCACCGCGACCTACACGCCGCCAAACCAAGATAAAGACAACGTGAACCTCAATGCTAATGCCTATAGCACCGGTTACACTGCCACTTATAACAATAACGTTCGACTGGTCTGGACTCCTCAATATCAATCGGCCGAGACTCAACCAGCGACCGGGGATTGAATCAATTTTCCTTCTCCCGGCACCGGGCCCGCGCTAGAGTCGAGCGGTGAAGAAATTCGTTCCACTTCATGAGATCGAAGCTTTTCTCGATCGCCTGGCTCCGCCGACTCTGGCCGAGGATTGGGATCCGGTTGGCTTGCAAGTCGGCAGCCCTTCCGAGGAAATCCATGGCTTGCTGGTGGCCTTGGATGTGACCGAAGCCGCGCTCTGGGAAGCGGTCGAGCACGACTGCAACCTGCTCGTCACCCACCATCCGCTCTTCTTCAAGGCCCTGAAGCGCCTCGACGACTCGACGCCGGCGGCGCGGGCCGCACGCTTGGCGGCTCAGATGGGAGTTTCGATCCTCTCTTTCCACACCAACCTGGACGCCGCCGACCGCGGCCTCAACCAGGACTTGGCGCGGAAGCTCGGCTTGCGCGGCATAAAGCCTTTGCTCGCCTCGCGCGACCGGCGCCATCCCAAGGCCGGCCTGGGCCGGATCGGGTCGGTGCCGCCGACCAAGCTCAAGGCTTGGTTGCCGAAGGCCGCCAAGGCCCTGGGTTTGAAGAATCTTCGCTACGTCGGCGACCCGCTGCATCCTTTGCGGCGGATCGCGGTGATGACCGGCAGCGGCGGCGGATATTTTGCCGAAGCCAAGGCCGCCGGCGCCGACCTCCTGGTCACCGGCGACGTGAAGTACCATCACGCCCTCGACGCCGTGGCTGAAGGCATCGCCATGGTCGACATCGGCCACTTCGCCGGCGAGATCGGCATGGTGCCTCTCCTGGCCCAAGAGCTCCGGGCTTGGATCCGGCGTAAGAAGCACGAGCTGCCGGTCTTCGAAAGCCAGAGCGGCACTGATCCCTTTCGTTTTTGGAAGCCCTAAACCCCCTCTAATCATTTGGCAAAGCCCGGCAGCTTTGCTTACACTGAAACCCCTATGCAGAAAATGCTCACTAGCTTGATGGCCAAGGTCGGATCCGCGGTCGAAAAAGTCGCTTCGGCGGTCTCGAAGCAAAAGACGGCCAAGCCCAAGAAGACCGGGGTCACCGACACCGAAGGCCAGGATTTCGGCTTCATCCAGTGGAACGAGCGCCAGCTCCATAGCCTGCTGGCCGGCGCCGAGCGCAAGGAGATCGTCCCGCTCTTCCCGGCATTGAACGGCAAGAAATGCCTTCACTTGAGCCCCGGCGGCGAAAATTACCTCGAGACTCTGGCCAAGCGCGGCGCCCAGGAGGTCGTCGAGCTCGACGTCTCGCGGGCGACGGCCGCCAACCCGACAGCGACTCCGGCCGCTTCGCCCTTTCCCAAGGCGCGGGGCTCGGTCGAGCACTTGCCCTTCGCCGAAGAGAGTTTCGATTTCCTCATCTACCCCTCGGCCCTGGCCTGGCGCTCCGATCTGCCGGCCCTGATCCCCGAGGCTTCGCGCTGCCTCAAGGACAGCGGCCGAGTGCTGCTGACGACGATTCATCCCTTCTTCGAATACCTGATGAACCCGCGAATCGGATTCAAGAAGCACATCGACACTTTGTTCGGCACTCTCAAGAAGCACAGCTTCTTCACCGAAGAGCTGAAAGAAGGAACCATCGACGACATCGTGAAGTCGGTCTCGCTGCCGCCGAAATTGAGCGAGGAGCTGAAGCGCTACCCGGGCCTACCGCTGGTTCTGACCGTGAAGGCCTTGCGGCTCGCGCGGAGGAGAAAATAAGATGGAGAAGAAACCGGCCGAGCCCGCTCCCGAAGAAGTCTTGCCGGCCAAGACCACCGGCCCCGGCGGCAAGCAGCTCGATCCGATCGAGAAGAAACTTTTGGGAATGCTGCTGAAGCTGCCGGTCGACCTGCCACCGGCCTTGGGCAGCTATATTCCGATCATGCGGGTCGGCAACCTCGTCTACATCAGCGGCCAGCTCCCGATCTTCAACAACAGCCTCGGCGCCTACAAAGGCCGACTCGGCAAAGAGATCACCCTCGAGGCCGGCATCCGCGGCGCCAAGCAATGCACGCTCAATGCCCTGGCCCTGCTCAAATCCGAGATTGGCCGGCTCGACAAAGTGAAGCGCGTCGTCAAAGTCATGGGCTTCGTCTCGGGCATGCCCGGCTTCATCGATCAGCCCAAGGTCCTCAACGGCGCCAGCGATCTGCTGGTCGAGATCTATGGCGAGAACGGCAAGCACGTCCGCAGCACCGTCGGCGTCACCGACCTCCCGATGGGCTCCTGCGTGGAGATCGAGTTCCTCTTCGAAGTGCGTTAAGATTTCTCAAACATGTATTGGACCTTCCGGCCCAGCGACGCGATGTGGAAGGGCTTGGTGACGTAGTCGTTGGCACCGTATTCGAGGGCCCGAAGGCGGTCGGCTTGGGAGTCCTTGGCCGAGAGCATGAGGATCTGCAGATTGCCGCTGGGACTTTCCTCGCGGATCTGCCGGCAAACCTCGATGCCCGACATCCCCGGCATCATGATGTCAAGGATGACGAGGTCCGGTCCCCATTCCCGGACCACTTGGACCGCCGCAAAACCGTCGTCGACGCTCCGAATCTCGTAGATCGAAGGCTCCAGCATCCGGGTCAGGATTTTGCGGATCTGAGGATCGTCATCGACCACCAAAACCTTCCGTTTGGCCGCTACTTCACCCATGCTTCCTCTGCCCTTCGAGCGTTTAGAAAATTCTTAACGCAGCGCATAAAGATTCTATTTGACTTTACCCTGAGCATCCGCCATTTAGCCGCCAATTTGGAGCCTTTGCCTACAGATAGAGCAAAAAACTTGACCTATAATTATATATAATTTAAGTGTGATTTTAATATAAGTAATTTTATTTTTCTATCGCCCGACGCGTAGGACTGGGATTTCAAACGGGATATCGGGCGAGGTTTCCAAATCCAAATTTCGGCAGCAAAGCGGATGAGAAGGGCTCTCTATCTAAAAGGGGATTTCTCTATCCGCTACCCATATTCGAGTCTTTTCGACGGAGAAGAAACGATGAAGAAACAACTAGTCTACGCCTTAGCCGCCAGCCTCTTTTCCATGACTGCCATCGGGCCGGCTGGCGCCGCTCAATCCGCTGCCGGCGGCGTCGAATTCAGCGGCAACGTCGACGTCGTCACCGGCTGGCAGCACGACGACGGCTCGGTCTTCGACGGTCCGGCGCCGGGCGCCGGCGGAAGCTGCTCCTTCGGTCCGGGCGGCTTGGGCTGTAACGCGGTCGACACCGCCGGATCGGGCTCGGGTCAGCTCGGCGATTTTCGCGGCCTGGCCGTGCCCAACCGCGACACCTTCGGCTTTTACGTCGACCAGGTCGAGCTCGACCTCCAGAAGACATTCGGTGAGAACATCCGCTTGCGCGCCGACCTCGACTTCGGCCGCTTCCTCTCGGGATCGGGTCGCACCACTCAGGCCGGCTCCAACTTCAATCTCGAGCAAGGCTACGTCACGACCAACATTCCGGTCGGCAAGGGCATGGAACTTCTGCTCGGCCGCTTCAATGCGCCGATCGGCCTTGAAAGCGTCGACCGCGCCGAGAACGTGGCCATCTCCTACTCCAACGTTTATCGTTATATCCGGCCCCACAACATCACCGGTGCCAAGATCTATTACGCCTTCAACGATAACTTCGACTGGAATCTCTATGTGGTCAACAACCTCGCCGACATCTTCAGCGGCGCGGTCGGCACCGACAGTGCGATTCCCTCCTATGGTACGCGCTTCGGCTTCAACTGGGGCGGCGAGGGGAAGGAAAACACCATCGGCCTAAGCTATGCCGGCGGACCGGAGCAATTCGGCAACAATGCTCACCTCACCCACATCCTCGATTTGGATTTCAATATTTACCTGGGTTCCAAGTTCCAACTGGAGGGCGAATTCGCCTATCGCCAAGACAATGTGACCACGGCTTTCCCGCCGGGCACCCCCAACAGCAAGACCCTGGGCGGTTTCCTGCTGGCCAACTTCATGGCCAACAACACTTGGAACATCTATTTCCGCTACGACTACCTCCACGACATCGATCCGACCGGGGCCTACACCGGCCTCGACCAGCAGATTCAAGACTTCAGCTTGGGCGCCGGCTATCGGATCACCGATGGAGCTCAGATCGAGGTCGAATACCGATTGGATCTCCACCACTACAGCGCCGCCGTCGCGGCCGCGCTGACCGGTGGCGATCGTTCGGCGATCTCCAACGCCATTGCGGCGGAGTTCGCTTACAACTTTTAGTTTGAAAGGATTGCTGCGTTTTTTATCAGGTGCTTTGAAATTAGGCGGATTAGCGGGTCCAAACCGGGAAGGGCCCAATTTTAAGCCAGCATATTTCCACCGTTTTTCGGCCTTCTTTTTTGGCACCCCCCTTGCAGCCTAAGTGAGGAATATTCCACAAGTTTTTTGTACATAACTGCCGGGTTGCGTGGCCTTTTCGGATCCTCGTTACCTTGGGAGAAAGAAGGAGATGACAATGAAAAAACTAACCATCGCGGCAAGCTTGCTCGCTCTGAGCCTGAGCTTGCCCGTACACGCCGAGGATTCGGCGGCCGGCGGTGTCGAATTCAGCGGTAACGTTGACATCGTTACCGGTTGGCAACATGACGACAACGCCGCTATCGGCGACATCAGCGGCGGTCTGCGCGACTTCCGCGGAGCCACCGCCCCCAACCGCGACACCTTCGGCTTCTACGTCGATCAGGTCGAGTTGGACATCCAGAAGAGCTTCGGCGAACGGATTCGCTTGCGCGCCGACCTCGACTTCGGACGTTCGCTTTCGGGATCGGGTCGTAACACCGACACCGGCCTCACCGGCTCCAACTTCGAGCTCGAGCAAGGTTATGTGACCTTGGGTGTTCTGAAGGGCGAGTTCCTCATCGGTCGCTTCAACATTCCGATGGGCTATTACCTCGTCGATCGTGCCGACAACGTGACGATCTCCTTCTCCAACATCTACAACTTCGTCACCCCGACCAACGGAACCGGCGCCAAGATGTACTGGGCTTTCGGTGATCACTTCGACTTCCATCTCTACCTGGTCAACAACCTCTATGACTGCGTCATCATCGGCGCGGCCTGCTTGGTCGGTCCTCCAGGCTCCGGTGCCGATAGCGCCATCCCCTCCTGGGGCATGCGTCTCGGTTTCAACTGGGGTGAGGAAGGCAAGAAGAGCACCCTCGGCTTGAGCTATGCCGGTGGCCCCGAGCAACCGGACAACAACGCTCACCTCGATCACATGATCAACATGGACCTGGCTTGGAAGATCACCGAGAACTTCCTGCTCGCGGCCGAAGCCCACTATCAGCAGCGCAACAACCTGCCGACCGTGGCCGGCCCCAACGCCAAGTTCTTGGGCGCCTTGCTGGTCATCGACTATTCCCTCAGCGATGTTTGGGATATCTACTTCAGCTACGGCTACGTCCACGACTTCCAGGGTAAGTTCACTGGCGCGGACCAACAGATCCACAACTTCGTGATCGGCGCCGGCTACCAGATCACCGACGGCGCGAAGATGAAGCTGGAGTATCGCATGGATCTCCACCACTTCGCTTCGACCACCGGCAGCCAAGCCACCTTGGTCACCCCGGCGGCCAACGGCGACACCACCTCGTTGTCGAACGTGATCGCTGCGGAATTCGCTTACAACTTCTAAGCGAAGGAAGCTCATCCTTTCAAAAGCCTCGATCCTCCGGGATCGGGGTTTTTTTTTGTGAATTTAGTATAAAAAACGGGGCTTTATAAAAATTTTTTTGGGACCTTTTTTGCCTACCTCCTCGGCAATTGCACGAAGATTAGGCAATTTTGGCTTCTTTGGATTTAGACTTACCGCGTCTAAACCCCTGATAATTCTTAATTTTGACTTTCCGCCGCCCTGGCACCCCCATTGCAAATTCTCCGTTTGGGGAAAGAGGAAATCTGGAGGGCTAAGCATTATTTTCGCGGGTGTGTCGAAAATACGGCTGAAGATCCCGATCCAAGATCTTCGGACGGAGTATTTACATGACGCCACCCACAAGACCTACGACGGTAGTCGACCCGCTGTACGCCCCGCCACCGGCGGAACCGCCCGCAGCGAACCCAAACCCGGCGCCGGCCCCAGCCGCGGCGCTCCAGGAACCGAGCCCTCAAGTGACGCCTTTTAGGCTTCAACTGAGCGGAGGTTATACCTCGCTCAACCTCGGCAACGGCGGCCCTTCCTATTCCGGCGGGCTTTTTCAAGCTACGGTCGGCCAAAATTTTCATGTTCATCCGCAGCATGCTTTCTTCTTCAACGGAGTCTTTCGGATGGGCGGGCTCAGCGACGGGTCCGGCAATGATATCTCCCTGGTCCATTTCGGCGTCGAAGCCGGATATGAGGCCTGGGTGGCTCCGGGAATCTTCAGCCTCTTTGCTTATGCCGGCCTAGGCTCGAACATTCTTTATTCGCAGCAAGCCGCGGTCGCCCCCTCGGTCACCCGATCCTTGGACAACCAATCGATGTTCGCCCTGACCTTGGGCGGCGGTTTCACCTTGGGCCACGGGATCTTCGTCTTCAACGGCGGCTTCCAACCCAACTTCGGCCTCGAAGTTCCTCCGCCCGAAGGCGGCGCCGCCCGCGGTTACAATCCGATGGGTTATTTCTTAATGGGCGGCATCGATTTGGCGCGGCTCGTCGATTGGGCCGGCGGCAGTTTCCCCCATGACACCTCGCTCAGCCGTTTCGCCAGCGGCATCGTCCCCGGGCTCTACCTCGACACGACCTATACCGCCAACTTCGGTGCGCCGGCCGACGGCCTCAATGCGATGCGGATCTTCGATACCCGGGCCGACCGTCCGATGTTCAATTACATGGAGCTTTCTTTGGATCGACCGACCGACGCCGAAAATCCTTTCGGCTTCCGTGCCGACTTCGGCGTCGGCGAGAACCCGCGGGTTGCTCGGGCTCGCTCCTCTTTCAGCGGCGAGTGGTACGATCTCCAGCAAATCTACGCACGGCTGCGTCTGCCGATCGGCAACGGCCTGACCCTGCGCGGCGGAAAATTCGCCACCTTGATCGGCACTGAAGTCATCGAAAGCCTGAACAACAACCACATCAGCCATTCCTGGCAATTCGGCTTGGCCGAGCCTTTCACCCATTTGGGCGTCTTGGCCGAATACCCGATCATCCCCGACCGCCTCACCGCCACCACCGGCGTCATCAACGGCTGGGATAACGTCTTGGATCGCTCGGCCGGCATCGGCTGGCTCGGCGCTTTAAGCGGCAATCCGACCGATTGGCTCACGCTGTCGGGCGCCAGCACGATCGGCAACGAAGGCGGAAGGCTCCGCAGCATCGTCGATTTCATCGCCGCGGCGAAATACAACGACGCTGCTTCGACCGAAGGACATTTCGACCGCTTTACGGCCTCGGCGACCTACGATTGGGGCCATGAGGGTGAAGGTGCCGGTCAACCCGAGTCCAATTGGCATGCCTTAGGCCTAACCGCCCGAGTCGGAATCATTCCCCAACTGAGCTTGGCCCAAGGCTTCGAAGTCTTCGTCGATCCCGATGGGGCTAGAACCGGCACACCCGACCAGACCATGTGGTCGACCCGTTCCACCATCCAGGTGGTACCCTTGGCCCACATCGACTCCAATTGGGCCCGCGGCCTGCGCATCCGCGGCGAGTTCCGCCACGACAGCTCGAACCAACCGAGCTTCCTCCAAGGCGCCTTGCCCTCGACATCGCAGAATACCTTCGGCGTTCAATTGGGCTACGTTTATTAAGGAATTCCTCTCCAAGAGGGATGCACACAACTCACTGCACGGAAGGCCCCCCTGGTCGCAAGGTTAGGGGGGTCTTTTTTGGATCACGGGCAAGGCTTGCCCCCATTCTCCGAATGAATTAGCCATTCTCCATGTCCCTTTTCATCACTTTCGAGGGCGGCGAGGGCAGCGGCAAGACCACCCAGATCCAAAAGCTGGAAGCCGCCCTGACCGCTCGCGGCCTGCAAGTCCTCGCGACCCGCGAGCCCGGCGGCACCGAGACCGGCAAGGAAATTCGCCGCATCTTGCTCGACGAGAAAAACGGCCATCTCGCTCCGCTGACCGAGCTGATGCTCTACGCCGCCGATCGGGCCCAGCACGTCGCCGAAACCATTCGTCCAGCTTTGAGCCAAGGCAAAATCGTGCTCTGCGACCGCTTCACCGATGCAACGGTGGCCTATCAGGGTTTTGGCCGAGGTCTGGATTTGAAGCTGATTCAAACCTTGAACGAGCTCGCCACCCAAAGGCTGAAGCCGGATCTCACTTTCCTGCTCGACCTGCCGGTCACTATTGGGTTGAAGCGAGCCAAAGCCCGGCTCGAAGCAAGCGGTAAAGGCGAAGGCCGCTTCGAGGCCGAAGCCGAGGCCTTCCACGAAAAAATCCGCCAGGCTTATTTGCAATTGGCGAAAGCCGAGTCCAAACGCTTCATCCTGCTCAATGCCGACAACGAAATCGACAGCCTCCATCGCCAAATCCTCGCCCATATCCTGGCGGTAGCCGAAGCCCGAATCCAAGGCAAAAATACGGAGCGACGATGACCCCGCCCTTCGTCGGCCATCGCGAAATCCACCGCCAGTTGGAAGGATGGCGCCAAGCCGGTCGGCTGCCCCATGCCTTGATGTTTCTCGGACCCGAAGGCATCGGCAAAGCCTTGGTGGCTCGGCATTTGGCGGCAGCTCTGTTGTGCTCCGAAAAAGCCGCGCCCTGCGGAACCTGTCGCTCCTGCGAGCTTCTCAGCAAGGATCACCATCCCGACTTATTCGAGCTGAAGCCCGACGGCGGCCGCATCAAAATCGATTCGATCCGCGAATTGAAGCGAAGTTTCAATCTGCCGCCGTTGGTCAGCTCGGCCCGAGTGGTGTTGATCGCCGAGGCCCAGGCCATGAACGCCGCCGCGGCCAACGCTCTGCTCAAAACCCTCGAAGAGCCGCCCTCGGCCACCTATTTCATCCTCGGCAGCCATGCCGCAGGTTGGGTTCCGCGGACCATCCTGTCGCGTTGTCAGAAGATCCGCTTTCCGCCCCTGTCCCACAGCGAGCTTGAAGCCGTTTTACAGGCCAAAGGATTTTCCGGCGCGGCCAAAGCCCTCGATTGGGCTCAAGGCTCGGCCAAAACCGCAGTACAGCTCGGCGCGGTCGAAACCGAAA
>JBIOXX010000010.1:0-5217 GCA_044869875.1 bacterium
TGGCCGAGCGCTACATTTCCAGTTTTCATCACGTCGAGTTCCAGGTCATGGCCGACCGCTTTGGCAACACCGTTCATCTCGGCGAGCGCGAATGCACCCTTCAGGAACGCGGTCAGAAATTGATCGAGATCCACCCAGCTTCGATTTTCAGCCGTTTCCCCGGCCTCCGCGAGCGGATGGCCGAAGACTCGCTCAAGGCCGCCCGGGCCATGCACTACACCGGCCACGGCACCGTCGAGTTCATGGTCGATCCGGCCACCGGCGATTACTTCGCGATGGAAGTGAACGCCCGCATCCAAGTCGAACACCGCGTTAGCGAGGCCGTCACCGGCTTCGACCTGATCCGCGAGGCGATTCGAGTTTCGCGAGGCTTGTCGCTTTCGCGCAGCCAGGAAGAGATCAATCCCACCGGTGGCGCGGTCGAAATCCGGATCAAGGCAGTGGATCCGAGCCGCCGCGACCGCGACGGCAATGCCGCGCCGGCGCCGGGCTTGGTCGAGGAGTTCGCGGTCAACGGCACCACGGATTTCGCCGCCTTGCGCGAACAAGGGATTTTTGTTGAAACCAGCGTCCGGCCCGGCGACCGGGTCTCGCCCAATGCCGACCCGATGATCGCCAAGATCGTGGTGACCGGCAGCGACCGGCGGAATGCGCTGGAAAGAGCGGCCGATGTTTTGAGTCGGACTACTTTGCGTGGCAGCCAAGGCTTCGCTAGCGATCTAAACCGGCAGCTGGCCTTGCTTCGGACTCGGGCCACCTTGGAAGGAAGTTACGACAACCGCTTCGTCGACACTTGGACCCGCAACGGCGGTGAGGACCTGGCCTCCTTGGCCCACGCCGAATCCCGGCTTTTGTTGGGCGAAGGCGGCGTTCTTCACGTCCAAGTCGGCGGCGCCGAAGCTCCGGCCCGCGAGGCGGTGGAGATGTGGTCCCGGTCGGCCCGCGATCTCTTGGCCGGCCAGCTCGAAGCCCATCCTTTAAGCGGCCCGATCGCCGAGTTGTTCCGGGGCAACGCCGAGCTGCGCCAAGCTTTCGACAGCGCCGGCGAGGCCCAAGGTCGTTGGATCCAAACCACGACCGAGGGCGAGCTCCGCCAAGCGGTGCTCTACCAAAACGCCCGACCCCGCCGGGTGCTGCTCTCGCGTCAAGCCCGGATGCCCAACGGCCAGGCCAACACCTACGTCGAAAGAAACGTCGTCTACGACATTCAGCTCAGCCCCGAGGGCGGCGTTCAAGAAGTCCGTCTCCATGTTCAGGAAGAAGGCGGCTTGAAATCGACCCACCGATTGCAGTCGGGCGATGCTTATCTCCACACCCGTGAAGACGGCAGCCTCGACCTCTTTTCCAACAACCGCTCGTCGACGCCCCTGGCGTTGAATCTCCGACTCATTCCGGCCGGCAACAGCCGCGGTATCGAGATCCGGGACCGGGCCGGCAATATTTTGGTTTCGCTCTCGCCGGATCAAGTGGTGGAATCGCCGGCCCAGCGGATCTTGAATCTTTTTGACTTCACCTCGACCCCGGGCGTTCCGGATCACGTTCGCCGCCGTTCCGAGAACCAGATGAACGACATCATCCAAGACCTCGCGGCCCAGCCGCCGGATAGTCCGGTCCGCCAAGCGGCGGTTCGCGAGCTTGGCTCGACTCGGATTTCCTTGGTCCGGCGCTTGCGCGCTCTGGCCGGCGAAAACCGCCCGCTGGCCGAACGTCAGCTCTTAGACGAGATTTTGGCCCGCCGTGAAATTTCGGGCCCGGATGAGCGCCATCGCTTCGAGACCTACGAGCCGCTGAGCGACACCACTTCCTTGGTGCGCTTCACCGAAACCGGCGGCAATGGCCAAGCGATTTCGCGCTTGATGCTCCGAATCCATGGTCAAAATGGCGAGCCGTTGATCGACACCGTTGCCGAGGCGGTTCGCCAGGTCGGCCAGCTCGAGGCGGCCAATCCCCAAACTCGGGACAACGTCATCGAGATCATTACCTCCAACTTTAGCGCGGACCGCGTGCCCGAACTGGCCGATATCATCAATCTCTCGGCCAATACCCGCAGCATGGTCAGTGGCGGCGAACCGATCCGCCTCAAACGCTTGACCTTGGTCGTCGAGCGCAATGGCGGCTACCCCGGTGGCCACACCTTCCGTCGCCAGCGGAACGCCGAGGGCGTTCGCAGCGGGCCCTTCGTCGAGGACACCCGCTTCCGCGACGTTCACCCAATGCTCGCTCATTATATCGAGCTCCACCGGCTGGCGGCTTTCGACGTTGAGCGCGACCTCGAGCGCTCCGGCCGCCAGGTTCATATTTACCGAGCTAGCAACAAACAGAATGGCGCGATGGCCGCGGGAAGCGATCAAAGGCTCTTCGGCAGCGGTTTGGTTTCCGAAGAGAAGGTCCAGGTCCAACGCAGCCTCGATGGCAGCATTGAAATCCCCGAAATCGAGCGGAACTTCGTCGACGTCGTCAACGGTATGCACGGCGCGCTGGAAGGTCGATCCGGCCGCCGCTCCTACTGGAATCGGATTTTTCTCAATATCCAGCCGGTCCTGCCGATCAGTGACACCGAGGTGGCGGCTTACGCCGAAACCTTGGCCATCCGTCACGCCGACCGCTTGCGCGGACTGGGCTTGGAAAAAGTGGTGGTCAAGGGCCGCCTCCGCGATGCCGAGGCGCCCGGCGGTGACCGAACCATCTTGGTCCGCATCACCAACCCGACCGGCCAACGTTTCGAGCCGACGATCCATAACGTGGTTCGAGGTCGGGTCGAGGATCAATTCGGAGTAGTCAGCAATCGCGAGGTCCTGATTCGCAACGGCACCTATGAAAATTGGTTGCAAGCCCAGCGCTCCGGCGACACGGAATACGTGATTCCCCGCGGCGAATGGGCGCCGGCCGACGTTCCGATTCGTCCGGCCTCAACCGCTGAGCTGCGCGAGCAGCAGGCCCGAGCCCGGGGCGCAACCTGGGCTTACCGGATTCCGGGGCTGATCGCCGAGATGGCCGACCGCTTCCGTCTCAGTCACGGCTTGGGCCAGCCTCGGCTCCCCGGCAGCGAGCGACCGCCGGAGCCGCTCTATCCTTCGGAGTTTGTCGAGCTGGACTTGGATCCAGCGACAACTCGCACCGATCCCCGGACCCAAATGATCGATTACAACCAAGGCGAGCTGATCGAGGCGAGGGACGCCCATGGCTTTCCCCGGGCCGAAGGCCACAATCAGGCCGGCGTCGTCATCGGCATCCAAACCGATCAACTCGGCGGCACCGGTACGCCGATGCGCCGAGTCGTCATCCTGGGCGACTTGACCCACAAGAGCCGGGGCTCGCTCTCGGCCAACGAATGCGCCCGGATCAACGCGGCGATTCGGCTGGCGGCCCGCGAGGGAATTCCGGTCGATTGGTTCACCGCCTCTTCCGGCGCCGAGATCCACGAGCAGCGTGGAGTCGAGGGCCTCGATGCCACCGCTTCGACGGTCCGCGAGATCGTCCAGAACGCTCACAGTCAAGGGGTGCCGATCAACATCGTGGTCGATGACGTCAATATCGGCGCTCAATCTTACTGGAATTCGCTGGCTTCGATCATTCACGACACCGGCGGCATTCTCATCATGACTCCCCGCGGAAGCATGGCCTTGACCGGCCCCGACGCTTGGACGGCGGCGATGCAGCGACACCTCCACAGCGAAGATTTGCCGGGCGAAGCCCGTCGCTTCTATCCCCAGGGTCTCCAATCCTTGGCTGGTTATCAGCAAATCCATGGGCCCAACGGCGAAGCCATGGCCTTGGCGCCGGATTTGGCCAGCGCGACCGAGCTCTTGCTTCGGCATCATTACTATTCCTACCGTGAAGGCAATGGCCGGGTCGTCGGGATTCGTCATTTCGGCGTGGCCGATGCTGCCGAGCGGAACATCACCGTGGACCCGGTTACCGTTCGGCCCGGTGAAGCGCCCCGCACGGTCGGCGACGAGATCCAGCGGATCAAGTCGGGCAGCGCCGGCAACCGCGAGGGCATTCTCGAAGCCTTGCGCGACCGCGGCTCGCCCCTGCCCCTCCGCTGGTGGCGTGACGCCGAAGGCATTCGCCACCAAGAAGGCGGCAATGGCCTGATGCCGCAGAAGTTCAACAGCCTGATCCAGGAAATGCAGATCGGCGGCCGGCCCACGATGGTCATCTGTCCGCCGGCCGGGCCCTTGGCCCCGGCCGATTCCGAGATCATCGGTCGAGCCATCACCAAGGCCAGCGGCCGGATGCCGGTGCTCCTGCTCGGCAGCTTGACCGGCTTCAACGGCGATCCTCGATCGATGGAGAATCGCCAGCTTTTCGGCGGCGCCACCATCGCCCAGTCGATCGTCAACTTCCGCGGACCGATCACGGTGGTCGATTTGGGCTATATCGTCGGCGGAACCTTCGTCGTGGTCAGCAAGCAGCTCAATCCCAACTTGCGCCTCTTGGCGGTCGACGGCTCCCATGCCCAAGTCATCGGTGGGCCCTCGGCTTCCAAAGTCGTCTTTCGCTCGGCGGTGCGTCGCGAGGCCGATGCCGATCCCCGCGTGGTCCAGGCCCGCCAAGCCATGGAAACGTCTTCGGTCGCCCAGCGCCAAGTCCGCACCGCCGATCACGAGCGCATCCGCCGCGAGGTCATTGCCGAGATCGAGCAGCGCCGGGGAGCAGCCTTCGATCAGGTCCACAGCGTCCAGCGGGCCGCCGAAGTCGGCGCGGTCGATGAAGTGATTCGGCCGGATCAGCTCCGCGAAGCCATCATCCGCCATCAGCGGCAGGCTTTGAACGAATACAATCAACGGCGCGAGGCTGAGGCCCAGGAACGAACCCGGGCCGGCGTCGATCCGCTGCTTCGCCTGCCCGGCGAGGGAGGCTTCGACGCCTTCCTCCAAGGCTTGATCCGGGTTCATGGCGAAGACGGTGCGCGGGATGAAGCCCTACGCTGGAGCCAAGCCTTGCAAAATTTCGCGGGTAACAATTCGAGTGAAGGAAATCCGGGCGGCGGAAACTCCGGCGAAGGAAATTCCGGAACCAACGGTTCGGGCGAAGGCCCGGCCACGCCTCCTTGAAGTAACCGCGGTCCGGGCATCGTCCAAGCCCGGCCGCAACGAGTGGAATCGGCCCTCGATCCGGCCCAAGCCTTGATCGAGTGGATGCCGCGGGAAGCGATGCAATCGATCGCCCGGCGGCTCCCGGAGAGCGTGGCCGAAACCGGCTGGACCGGCC
>JBIOXX010000011.1:0-3742 GCA_044869875.1 bacterium
CCACGGCTATCGACGGCCGCAGCATCTTCGTGATGCCCTACCAAAACACCACGGTGGTCGGCACCACCGACGACGATTACTTCGGCGATCCCGACGAGATTCCGATTCTCGAAGACGAAGTGGAATATCTGTTGGATGGCATTGAGCAAGTTTTTCCGCGGATCCGCCAGGCCCGCATTATTAACGCCTGGGCCGGCGTCCGCCCGACGCTTTATCGCCGCGGCGAATATGAAGACGATTTGAGCCGGGAGCACGCGATCTTCGATCACGAGGCTCGCGACCGATTGCCGGGCTTCCTCTCGATCGCCGGCGGCAAGCTCGCCAGCTATCGCCTGATGTCTCAAGAGGCCGTCGACGTGGTTTGCCACAAGCTGGGGCGGATCGCGCCTTGCCGAACTCACCAAGTGCCGCTGCCCGGAGGCGAGCGTAGCGTCGATCCCGAGGCCTTGGCCAAGGAATTTCGGGTGCCGCTCTTCGCGGTCAACCGCTTGGTCTACCGTCACGGCGCCCGCGCGGTTCGGATCTTGGAGCAGGTTCGGGAAAGGCCGGCCATGGGCAACCTGATTTGCCAATGCGAGCCGGTGCTGGAATGCGAGCTGCGCTATGCCGTCCGCCACGAGTGGGCCCGGACCTTGGGCGATCTTCGGCGCCGGACCCGCTATTCGATCGGCCCCTGCGAAGGCACCCGCTGCTTCATGATGGGAGCTCAGATCCTGGGCGAGGAGCTGGGCTGGAGCGCCAAGGAAACCATCGAGCAGTTAAAGGCCTTCATGGCCAAGAGCTGGAAGGGAAGGGCCCCGATCCTCGACGGCGTTTCCATGCAGCAGGAAGAGCTCTGCGCCGCGACCTATTACAACGTGGGGAACCTTGGAACTTAACACCGACATCGCGATCCTCGGCAGCGGGCTCGCGGCCTACGCCGCCGCCCTCGAGCTCCGCGAATCGGGGCGTCAGGTGACCATCGTCGCCCGCGCGCCCGGCGCCACCGCTCTCAACTCCGGCGCTTGGGATTTGGCCGCCTCGGCTCATCGCGGTTCGGCCGAAGAATGGGCCCAGTGGCCGGATTCCAAAACGGCGCTGCGCGAAATCATCCGGGGACGGGAAGAGCACCCTTACTCGGTATTGGCTCGAGGCTTGAGTTTTGAGGAATCCAGCGAATTCATTCACCGAAGCATGGAACGGGCGGCTCAGATCCTGCCGCTGGAGATGGCCGGGACCGAACGGGGCGCGATGGCGATGGTCAACGACCTCGGCACGGTGAAGCCCAGCGCTTGGGTCCAGGCCTCGATGCGCGAGGCCGATCTTCGAGCCTGGCGCCAGGCCAAGGTCCTCATCGTCGGCTTCGAAGGCTTTCCCAAGTTTCGCAGCGATTTCCTGCGGCGCTCGCTGCTCGAGCAGCAGGAGAAGCAGACCGTCAACCATCTGGAGTTCGCCGGCAGCATCGAAATTCCGGTGCCCGGCGTGACCGGCCGGGCTTCGCTCACCGCCGTTGAGATCGCCGAGGCCTTGGATCGGGAGGAGAACTTCGTCGCTTTCGGCCAGGAGCTGGTTCGCTACCTCGAGGGCAAGGTCTACGACCGAATCTTGCTGCCGCCGCTCCTGGGCTTGGAAAATTCGCGCCACATCGTCGAGGCCTTGAGCAAAATCACCGGTTTCAAAGTTGCCGAGACCCTGGCGACGCCGATGAGCATCCCCGGTCTTCGCCTCCATCGGGCCATCGAGAGTTTCTTCGATCACGAATCTTTCGAAAAGATCGAGGCCGAGGCGGTGGGCTTCGACGCCGAAGGTCGGAAGCTGAAGGCCCTTTATCTTCACAGCGACGAGCAGCGCCACAAGCTGCGGGCCTCGGCCTTCATCTTGGCCGGCGGAAAATATTTGGGCGGCGGCATCAAGCGCCGCCGCGAATGGCGGGAGCCGCTTTTTAATCTACCGGTTTGGTTGGAGGGGAAACCGCTAAAGCGCCAATCGATGCCCCAGGTCACCCGCCGCGATCCGGCCGAGGCTCAACCTTTTCTCGCCGCCGGATTGCGGATCAATCCTTTCGCCCAACCGCTCGACTCCGATGGCCAAGTGGCCTACGACAATCTCTTCGCGGCCGGGGCCATCTTGACCGGCTTCAATCCGGCCCAAGAGAGCTGCGCCGCCGGCGTCTCGATCGCGACCGGCACCCTGGCCGGCCGCCACGCTTCGGCTCTGCCTTAGGCCGCGGGTTGAGGCGCCGGCGGAGGTAAGGGCGGCGCCGCCTTGGGAGTCTCCGAGGGGACCGGGCCGCTCTTGGTCTGGAGCGGAATCGGTTCGCCGCCGTTCTGGAGATATCTTTCGTAAATCTGCCAACGTAGGTGAAGATAGGTGAAGTTGAGCATGACGATAACCAAGTACATGCCGACCACGAGCAAAAGCATTCCGGCGAAGATCATCACCAAAAAGACCGGCGTCACCACGATGTAGACCACGACGAAGTCCTTCCAGGTCTTCTTCGCGAAATTCCAGATCTTGCCCAGCTCCAAGGTCTTGCCGAAATCCTCGGTCAGCTCGGCCCGAAGCAGGGCCGACATCAGCAGGACGTTGACCGGGAGCATGATGGCCAGGAATATCGCCGCCGCCACCGCGATCATGCCGAAGACCATGAAGGGCGTGGGCTCGTTGCCGTAGCGCTGCATCGTGGCTACGAAGGCGCCGACGCCGAACATCCCGATGAAGACAAAGATCATGATGAGGAAGGTCAGCGGCAGGGTGAGAAGAAAGATCACCAAAAAGGGCACCACGCCGCGGCCCAGCCAATAGACGAAATCGCCGAAGTCGAGCTTGGGAATGGGAAGGGGATGGCGTTTGATCAGGCGCTGGATGATCTCGCAGTACCAGCCCATCAGGACGATGCCGCCGACGATCGGGATGATCTGCATCACCGCCGCCAGCAAGATATTGGTCAAGGCATTGGGCTGATCGAAGAGGAAGCGGAAGGCCTGGACGAATTGAAGGCCGCTGGCGGGCGGTGAAGGTGGTGGAGCCGAGGCTTCAGCGGAAGGATTCGAATTTTGCAAGGGGGCTCCTTTGAGATTTGCTGCTTACTCGACGGTCGGTTTGCCGACGCCGCGTTCATGCTTCAGCTTATCGACTTCCTTCAGGAAGGAAAGCAATTCGGGCGAGGCGTTGGGCGGCGGAAAGGCCTCGCTCGAACGGACGTAGCTCTTGCCGTCCCACACGTAGACGCCGCGGGAGAGCGAGCGGCCGCCGGCTTCCGGTCCCATGTCGAAGACGGTCAGGAGGTCGGTGTATCCGTTGGTCCTGTGGGGAACGATGATCACGCCCCAGGGCGAGAGGCTGGTCAGCTTGCCGTCGGCCTTGAGGATGACCCGCCAGGCTTTCTTTTTCTTCTCGTAGCTGATGACGAAGAATTGGCAATTCTTGGTGTCGCCGCAGGCGGTTTTGGGGACGATGAACCATTCGGCCACGCCGTCCTCGTTCAAATCGAATTGGTTGCGGTTCTCGACCGGGATGTCGGGCGTGGTGTAGAGCTCGATGCCGCCCGAAGCCTTGTTGATGAGGCTGAGCATTTCTTTTTCCGGCAACTGCACCTCCTCGGCGCGGAGCGGAGCGGCCAGCGAGATCAGCAGAGCTAAGAATATTTGTGTTACCCAGATCATTGGTGCCTCCCTAGGCAGACCCGATTATAGGCCTGGAGGTGAAAATCCCGAAGGAATTTTAGTGAAAGCGTCATCCTGAGCGAAGCGAAGGATCTGCG
>JBIOXX010000012.1:0-2155 GCA_044869875.1 bacterium
CCCCTCTTCTATGCCGGCATCCTGATTCCGCGCTTTCTCCGCGACCGGATCTACGGCTGGATCGCGCGAAACCGCTACCGCTGGTTTGGAAAGAAGGACTCCTGCGAGCTACCGACGCCGGAGTTGAAAGGAAGGTTTCTTTGACGAGTCATCCTGAGCAAAGCGAATACCCTCAGCCGGGCACAAGGGATCTGCGACTGCCCAAGATGGATGATCAACCTAAGGTGGTCGTAGATCCTTCGTCCCCCCAATCTCACTCGAACCTCGCGGCGTTCGATTGGGGCCCCAGCTCCTCAGGATGACAGCCTAGAATAACCCCCCGAAGCTGCTCTTCTTGCGGCGACCCCCGCCGAAAATCGAACCCAAAACGCCGCGGACGATCTGGCCGCCGATCTGAGAGCCGATGCTTCGGGTCGCCGACTTGATGAAGGCCTCACCGTAACCCTGGCGGTTGCTGGCTTTCGGTGTGGCTTTCTGCTCGGCCTTGGCGGCCGCCGCCTCGGCCTCGGCTTGACCGGACTCCTCTTGGCGCTTCTTGAGTATTTCGAAAGCCGATTCGCGATCGACTTGGTTTTCGTAATGGCCGGCCAGGGGAGAACGCGAAATTTTCTCGGCTCGCTCAGCGTCGGTCAGCGGACCTACCCGCGATTCCGGCGGCGCGATCCGGACTCTTTCCACCGGCAAGGGCCGCCCCTCGAGATCGAGCAGGGAGACCAACGCTTCGCCGACGCCCAATTCGGTGATGGCCTTCTCGGTGTCGATGGCCGGATTCTGCCGAAAAGTCTGAGCCGCGACCTTCACTGCCTTCTGATCGCTGGGCGTGAAGGCCCGGAGGGCGTGCTGAACCCGGTTGCCGAGCTGGCCGAGGACGCTCTCGGGGATATCCATCGGATTTTGGGTGATGAAATAAATGCCGACGCCCTTGGAGCGGATTAAGCGCACCACCTGCTCGATCTTCTCGAGCAGGGCCTTGGGCGCGCCGTTGAAAAGCAGATGGGCCTCGTCGAAAAAGAAAACCATCTTGGGCTTTTCCAGATCGCCGACCTCGGGCAATTGCTCGAAGAGCTCGGAAAGCAGCCAGAGCATAAATGAGGTGTAGACCTTGGGGTCCTGCATCAATCGGGTCGAGTCGAGAATGCTGATCACTCCGTTCCCCGAAAAATCCTTCTGCATGAGATTCTCGAGCTTGATCGCGGGCTCGCCGAAGAAAATCTCGCCGCCGGACTCGCCTAAAACCAAGAGCTGCCTTTGAATGGTGCCCAAGCTCTGGGTCGAGAGGTTGCCATAATCGGCCTTCAAATCCTTGGCCTTCTCGCTCGAGAAGCTGAGCATCGCCTGCATGTCTTTCATGTCGAGAAGGAGAAGGCCGTTGTCGTCGGCGACTTTGAAGACGACCTGCATGACCCCTTCTTGGGTGTCGTTGAGATCGAGGACCCGCCCCAAGAGCAGCGGCCCCATCTCGCTGACGGTGCTGCGCAGCGGATGGCCCTTTTGGCCGTAAATGTCCCAAAAGACCGTCGGATAGGCCCGGGGCTGATATTCCAGCTTCAGCTCCTCGATGCGAGCTTGAATCTTCCCGCCGGGCTGGCCGGCGGCGGCCAAGCCCGAAAGGTCGCCTTTGACGTCGGCCATGAAGACCGAGACGCCCTCGCGGGCGAAGCCCTCGGCCAAGCGCTGCAAAGTCACGGTCTTGCCGGTGCCGGTGGCGCCGGCGATCAGGCCGTGGCGGTTGGCCATTTTAAGCTCGAGGGAAATGGGACGATCTTGGCTGTCTTTACCAAGGAGAATCTGGGTCATATTTCTTCCTTCGCTGGAAAAATTTCATCGAGAGATTTCAGAACCGCGGCTTTGAGGGATAATTTTAGCGCGCCGAGATTCTCAGCCAGCTGCTCGGGCCGAGTCGCGCCGGTGATGACGCTGGAAATTCCGGGCTGGGCGGCGGCCCAGGCCAGGGCCAGCTGGGCCCGGCTGCAGCCGAGCTCGTCGGCCAAGATTTTGAAGCGTTGGACCTTGGTCAAGCGCTCGGCTGTGATCACCGATTCGCGGAGCCATTCCATCTCGGCCAAGCGGCTGCCCGGCGGGAGGCCTTGATCGTACTTGCCGGTGAGAAGACCCGAAGCCAGCGGACTCCAGACCACCAAACCCATGCCGTTCT
>JBIOXX010000013.1:0-6770 GCA_044869875.1 bacterium
AAGGTGATGGAGTGGGCCAAGGTGAAGGCGGTCACCAGCCAGACCAAGTCCTTGAAGCGGCGGGCGCCGAAGATCAGAGCCAGGACGAAGAGGATATGGTCGTAGCCGATGAGGATGTGCTCCAAGCCCAGCTTCAGAAAATTAAGAATCGTGGTCCCGAGGCTCTCGCCGGAGAGCTCGAAGTCGGTGCTGCCGGGATCGAAGGTGAAGCTCGAGCTTTGGGAGTCGGCGGTGATTTTCATCAAGTGGCGGTGGCTGGGATCGCCATAGAAGAGGTCATAGTGGACTTTGATTGGCGTGGTGTCGGAAGTGCAGCGATAGCGCAGGCTTAAACTCGCCAAGTCTTGAGCCGGATTTTTTTGCAGATCGATCGATTGAAGCTCGCAGGGCTTGCCCTGAATCGAAATTCCCAGCCGTTCCGGAACATAGGCTTTCACCTCGGAGTCGGCGGCCCGGCCGAATTTCACGTCGAAATCGCCGAGGTGAACCCGGAGGTTCCAAACGGCTTCATTGCCATTCAAGGTGAGCTCGGAATCGGAGAGCTTGAGGACATGGGCCGGAGCGGTGAAGGGGAAAATCCAGAAGGCCAACAGCCAGGGTAGGATTTTCCTCATTTGGATTTGCCGGACTTCAGCTTCAGCGAAAGGGTGAGGAGGAACTTGGCCACCGGCTCGTCGCCGGAGACTTTAGGCGTCGTCGCCAAGATCGTGAGAGTTTGGTTGGTCCGCTCACCACTTTTGATGGTGTCCTTGACTTGCTTCTCGATCTTGATTCCGTCCTTGCAGGTGAAATGGACGTCATGCTCGGCCCGCTTGAGGAAGTCGGCGTGGAAATCCTTGAAGATCAGGACGACGTTCTCGCCGCTCTTGGTGATCGCCTCTTGGGCGAGCAAGCCGCCGGCGCAATCGGCGCCGATGGCCAAGGTGCCGAAGTACATCGATTTGAGATGATTGCGAGTCCAGTAGTTGAGCGGGATGCGGACTTCACAGAGCTCGCGGTTGAGCCGCAATATGGTCGGTCGCACCGAGCAAAGCAGGGGAATTTTAAGGAGCCCGAAGGCCCGCAAGCCCAGGGTTTTCTTCCATTCGGTCATGGGAGCACCATGGCATGGGCCGCCTAATCTTGGCAAGGAAGGCCGGAAAGAAGGGGCTGCCTTTTTCCTTGGAAGCCTTTTCGTCCCGGCGTTATCCTTAGCCTAGGGGACTTTTCCGATGTCGCCTCGCGAAGCCGAAAAAATTCGCAGTGTCACCCTGCTCGGCGCCTCCGGCGCCGGCAAAACCAGTCTGGCCGAAGCCTTACTCTTCGGCGCCGGCGCTACCCATCGCCTGGGCTCGGTCGACGAGGGATCGAGCCATCTCGACCAAGATCCCGAAGAGATTAAACGCCGCATCTCGCTCAGTAGCAAACTCCAGTCGCTGGATTGGGACGGCCACCGCCTTTATCTCGCCGACACGCCGGGTTTCCCTGATTTCATCGGCGAGGCCTTGGCGCCCTTGGCCTTGCTCGATGCCGCGGTGATCGTCGTCGACGCGACGGTGGGTGTCGACGTCGCGACCCGTGAGCTCTTCGAGCAAGCGGTGGAGCTGAAGAAGCCGATTCTCTTCTTCATCAACAAGATGGATAAGGAGCGGGCCGATTTCGAGCGGACCTTGGCTTCGATCCGAGAGCTCAGTCGCCATGCCCATCCGGTGACCCTTCCCATGGGAAGTGGCGAGGGTTTTCACGGAGTTTTGGATCTTATCGATGGCCGGGCCTTCACTTATGAGAAGGGGCAGCCGGTGGAGTGGTCGATTCCCGAAAACGAAAAGGAGCGCTTTCAAGAAATGCAAAAGCGCCTGATCGAGGAGATCGCCGAGACCGACGAAACTCTCTTCGAGCGGCTTGCGGGCGGTGAGATACTCAAGAAGGAGGACGTGCTTCCGCGGCTCATCCAAGACATCGAGGACGAGGAGATTTTGCCGGTCTTGGTCGGAAGCTCCAAGCCGCCCCAAGGCATCCGCCTGCTCCTCGACACTTTGACCCATCTGATCTTGGCGCCGGACCGCTTGCCGCCCAAGGAAGGAAAAAGTCCCAGCGGTGAAAGCGAGATTCGCAATCCCCATTTTGCCGAATCGGTCTCGGCCCAAGTCTTCAAGATCGTCTCCGACAGCGGGGTGGGAGACATATTTTTTCTGAAGATCCTCTCCGGCACCTTGCTCCACGGGGCCGACTTGCTCAATCCCCGCAGCGGCGCGACCGAGCGGATGGGCCACCTCTTCACCTTCCGGGGCAAGGAAAGGTTGGAGGTGAACGAAGCCTCGCTAGGCGAAGTCGTCGGCGTCGCCAAGCTCAAGAACACCCGCTTGGGCGACACGCTGGCCGATCCTTCGCGGCCGATTCTCTACGGGCTTCCGAATTTCCCGGCGCCGGTCATCTCGGTGGCCTTGCATCCCAAGACCCGGCAGGACCAAGAGAAGCTCGGCTTGGCCTTGGGCAAGCTCACGGCCCACGATCCGACCTTTCATTACCATGTCGATGCCGAGGCCGGCGGCACCGTCGTATCGGGACTGGGCGAGGTCCATCTCGAGGTGATCCACGAGCGGCTCAAGTCCCGGCATGGAGTTGAAGTCACTCTGGGCAAGCCTCAGGTCCCTTATCGCGAGACCGTTACCCGCAAGGTCAAGGTCCAGGGCAAATACAAGAAGCAGTCCGGCGGCCACGGCCAGTACGGCGACGTCTGGATCGAGGTCGAGCCCTTGCCGCTCGGCGGCGGTTTCGAATTCGTCGACGCGATCAAGGGTGGGTCGATTCCCTCCAAATATATTCCGGCGGTCGAACATGGGGTGAAAGAGGCGATGCAGAAGGGGGCCTTGGCCGGCTATCCCGTCGTCGACCTCAAGGTGACCCTCTGCGACGGCAGCTTTCATTCGGTGGATTCTTCGGACTTGGCTTTTCAGATCGCCGGCTCGATGGCGTTGAAAAAAGGCGAGGAGGAGGCCAAGCCGATCCTGCTCGAGCCGATCCTTCATTTGGAAGTCACGACACCGCCGGAATTCGTCGGCGCCATCACTAACGACTTGACGGCGCGGCGGGGAAAGATTGTCGGGATGCGCCAGGAGAAAGAACGCCACGTGGTCGAGGGTGAGGCGCCGATGTCGGAGCTTTTCAAATATTCGACCGACCTGCGCAGCCTGACTCACGGCGCCGGTCATCACCGGATGGAGTTCGTCCGCTACGAGCCCTTGCCGCCGCAGCACTACGCCAAAATCGAGAAGAGAGCGTAGGTCATCCTGAGCGAAGTGCGTCTTACTTGAACTGAACGGTCACGCCCTCGCCGGGCTTGGCTTCCTTTTCCGGCGTGTTGGGGATGCGGTTGGGATAGAGCTCCTCGACCAGCATCCGGACGGCTTCGCCGAAATACATGGTGGGATTGGCCTTGCAGTAGTCGTCGAGCCACTTCCTCACATAGTGGTAGTCCTTGTCGCCGGTGATATTCTTGGTCTTGGGATCCAGGGCGTTGAAGGCGCTGAAGAAACCTTGGACCCAGATGATGAAGTTATTTTTCTTGTCCAGCGGCTTCTTGGCGTATTTCTCACAGAGTTCGGCGCCTTCCCCGATATCCATCGAGGTGGCGGCCTGCAGTGGAGCGCTCAAGGCCAGAAAGGCCAGGGCCAGTAAAAAAATTCGTTTCTTTTTCATAACCCTGGCTTATCTTCCGACCCGTCGGCTGTCAAACCATTCATGGAACACGCAAAGCAAGGTTGGATCGAAGAAAAGCGCTCGGCATATCTCTACGCCGCGCTGAGCCGCTACGAGCCGAATTCGGAGTTGTCCGAACTCTTCGCCAAGCTCGGGCAGCGGGCCGAGGCTCAAGCCGGCCTCTGGGCCAAGAAAGCCGAGGAATCGGGACTTCGGCTCGAGTCCTACGCCCCCGATCTCCGAGCCAGAATCGTCGCTTGGTTAATTTCGAAAATCGAACCCCGCCATCTCAAGCCGATGTTGGCGGCCATGAAGGTCCGCGGACTCTCCGCCTATTCCAAATCCATTCCCAACCATCCGATGCCCACCGATCTCGAGCAAGTTGGCCGGCGCCACCGGGGCGTCGGCATGGCCGGAAACTTGCGGGCAGCGGTTTTTGGAATCAACGACGGTTTGGTTTCCAACGCCAGCCTCATCTTGGGAGTCGCCGGCGCTTCGGATAACGCCGTTTTCATTCTGCTCTCGGGTTTCGCCGGTCTGTTGGCTGGTGCATGTTCGATGGGCGCGGGCGAGTACATCTCGGTGCGCTCGCAACGCGAGATGTTCCAGCATCAGATCGCTTTGGAAAAGAATGAATTGCAGCAATATCCCGAAGAAGAGGCTGAGGAGCTGGCCCTCATCTATGAGGCCAAGGGATTGGACCTTGAGGAAGCCCGGGCTCTAGCCCGAAGGATTATTTCCAATCCGAACCGTGCGCTCGACACCCTCGCCAAGGAAGAGCTTGGCCTCAACCTCGAAGAGCTGGGCTCGCCATGGGCGGCGGCGATTTCCTCATTCCTTTCCTTTTCGGTCGGCGCGACGATACCGCTCTTGCCCTTTCTCTGGATTGATGCCGGGCGTAGTCTTTGGATTTCTCTCATCCTTACTGGAGCGAGTCTTTTTGTGACCGGCGCCACCTTGAGTTTGTTTACCGGCCGACGGGCGCTGTGGAGCGGAATTCGAATGTTGTTGATCGGTAGCTCCGCCGGAGCGGTCACCTATCTGATCGGCAAGTGGTTGGGTGTCAAACTCGGAGCTTAATCTATGGCCCGCTTTGCGCAAAAAGTCGTCTTTCTCACCGGAGCTTCCTCGGGAATCGGCGAAGCCATGGCCCGGGTCTTCGCCGACGAGGGCGCCGACCTGATCCTCTTTGCCCGCCGTCAAGAACGCTTGGAAAAGTTGGCTCGGGAGCTCGAGGCCAAGGGCCGGCGGGCCTTGGTCTGCGTCGGTGACGTCACCCAAGACGGTGAGCTCGAGGCCGCCGTTGCGCGGGGGATCGAAGCCTTCGGCCGGATCGACGTCGCCGTCGCCAATGCCGGTTTTGGTATTTATGGAAAAATGGAGAGGCTCACGCTGGAAGATTACCGGCGTCAGTTCGAGACTAATGTCTTCGGCGTGCTGCGCACGGTATGGGCGTCTTTGCCGGAGCTGAAGAAAACCGACGGCCGCTTGGTCCTGATCGGGAGCGTCAACAGCTACATCAGTCTGCCCGAGACCAGCGGTTATGCGATGAGCAAGTTCGCGGTCCGAGCCTTGGCAGAGGCGCTCTACTCGGAGCTGGCGCCGACCGGCGTCTCGGTGACTCTGATATGCCCCGGTTTCGTGACCAGCGAGATCCGGCAAGTCGATAATCGCGGCGTTTACCGCGGAGATAAAAAGGATTCGATTCCAAGTTGGATTCAGATGCCGGCCGAAAAGGCGGCTCGCCAGATCGTGAAAGCGGTGGCCCGGCGTAGCCGCGAAAAAATCATCACCTTCCACGGGAAGTTCTTCGTGTTTTTGAACCGACTCATCCCCGGACTGATGCTGAGGTTCGCTCGTCGTTTTTCGCGGGGGTTGCGGCGTGAGCGTTAAGCGTTGGGCTGGGATGCTTATTGTTTGCCTGGCCTTCGCCCCGCCGGCTTGGGCCGAGGACGCTTGCATCGGCTCCGACGAGGTGCCGGGGGCGATTTGCTCGGGGGATCCTCCGACGCCCAATCCCGACGAGTCGGCGGTGCCCAAAGTTCCGATGGAAGTTTCGCCCTTTCTCTTCCCTTACTATTTGATGAAGGGGGTGACCTATCCGGTCTCGCGTTTTGGATTATTTTTGGATCACAACAAATACGCTGGGCGCACGGTTCAGCTCGCTTCCAACAACAAGCAGACTCGCACGTTCTATCCCATCCTCACCGTCGGTAGCGGCACGCAGTTTGGCGGCGGTCTTGGCGTGACCTTGCTCGATCTTTGGCACTCGTCCTACGATTTCTTCGGCCGAGCCGTCCTTTTCACCGATCTGGATCAAAGAGCCGAGATCGCCATCACCAACCCGGCGGCTTTCCGGGCTTTCGATCGGGCCTTTTCTTTCAGCGTCTTTTCAACTTGGTATCGCGAGTTCGACGAAGACTTTTACGGGATCGGCCCGAACACGCCGCAATCGGCCAAGACCGAGTTCGGTCTTTACCGACTGAAAGTCGGGACTCAATTCGGCTTCGAGATGGTGCACAATCTTGTTTTTTCCGCTCGCTTCGTCTTCGATCTCTCCGACGGAAATTCGGGTCGGGCTTCCAGTCCCGATAAGATTCAAGAGCAGTTTCCGCCCAGCGAGCTTGCCGGTTTTGGCCGCAAGCTCGATTACGTCGACATGGGCTTTCAACTCGCCCATGATACCCGCGAGCCCTATTACGATCCGGCTCACGGCGGGCGTTATGCCTTTACCTTCCATCGTTTCCAGCTCGCCGGGCAGAGCGGATTCAGCTTTTATCAATACGACGTTGATTTGGAGCATTACTTCACTCTCGGTTTCCCTCGGCTAGTGCTCTGGTTGCACAATGCTTGGATGTTTCAAGACACCACCGGCAGCGATCAAATTCCTTTCTATCGCTTAGCCGAGCTCGACGTGCATTCGCCGATGCGCGGCTACGACGCCGGCCGTTTTCGGGATCGCGGCAGCGTCGTCTTCAACGTCGAGCTGCGCTATCCGATATGGCAGAACGTCGATGGCACCGTCTTTTTCGACAGCGGCCGGGTCTTCGACGGGATCAAGAATTTTTCCTTCCAAGATTTTCGCTTTGGCG
>JBIOXX010000014.1:0-2934 GCA_044869875.1 bacterium
GCCGGTCGCCAAGGCCCAAAGGTACTGCGCGAGGATCGGAAAGAAATTGAAATGGCCGTTGGTGTAGGCCTCGCGGAAGAGCCGCGGCCAATCGTAGCCGCCGTCGAGCATCTTCCCGACCAAGATCGCGTTGAGCAGGCTGTCATCGGAGGGGATTCCCTCGCCCAGAAGAAGCAGAAAGACTTGACGGCCAAGGACGAGAAGGCAAAGCAGGAGGCAAAAAACGGCTAGAAGACGGGTTTTGAGGGCCGCCTCCATCAGATCGCGTCGAGGACTTCCTTCCAATGGCCCTCGACTTTCACCTTCGGGAAGATTTTCTTGATCTTGCCTTTCTTGTCGATGACGAAGGTGCTGCGGACGATGCCCATGAACTTCCGGCCGTAGAGGCTCTTCTCCTGATAGACGCCGTACTTGTCGGCAACTTTCTTGTCGAGATCCGAGAGCAGATCGATCTTTAGTCCATGCTTGCCGATGAACTTTTGGTGGGTCTTGGCGTCGTCGAAGCTGACACCGAGGATGACCGCGTCCTTCTTGGCGAATTTGGAATTGGCCTCGCTGAAGGTGCAGGCCTCGACGGTGCAACCCGGCGTCAGATCCTTGGGATAGAAATAGAGGACGACGTTCTTCTTGCCGGCAAAATCGCTCAGCTTGACCTTGTTGCCGTCTTGATCGGGCAAGGTGAAATCGGGGGCGCTGTCGCCTTCTTTCAACTCTTTCTTCGGCATCGCTTCTCCTTTTACTTTAATAACTTTCGCACCTCGGCGGCAATCGCGTCGCCCATCTCCGCAGTCGTGTTTTTCCCGCCTAAGTCGGGCGTCCGAACCTTCTTGGCCTTCAAGATATGAACCACCGCCGCTTGCACCGACTCGGCCGCCTTTTTCTCGCCGAGGTAATCGAGCATCATCGCCAAAGTCAAAATGATCGCGACCGGATTGGCGATGCCCTTGCCGGCGATATCGGGGGCCGAGCCGTGGACCGATTCGAAGATCGCGTACCTCTTTCCGATATTGCCGCCGGGCACCAAACCCAGCCCGCCGACCAAACCGGCGCAGAGATCGGAGACGATGTCGCCGTAGAGATTCTCCAGCAAAAGGACGTCGAACTGCGAGGGACGAGTTACGAGCTGCATGCAGGCATTGTCGACGATCATCTCGTCGTAGACGATGCCCGGGTAGGATTTAGAAATCTTGCGGGCGCAATCCAGAAAAAGCCCATCGGATAGCTTCATGATGTTGGCTTTGTGGATCGAGGTCACCTTCTTGCGCTTCTTGCGCTTGGCGTATTCGAAGGCGTACTTGGCGATCCGGGTCGAGGCCTCGCGGGTGATGACCTTGATGCTCTCGACCACGCCGGGCGCAATCTCGTGTTCGATCCCGGAATAAAGGTCCTCGGTGTTTTCGCGCATGATGACCAAATTCACGTCGGGATAGGGACTGACGCCGGGGTAGCTCAGCACCGGCCGGACGTTGGCATAGAGCTCGAGCTTCTTGCGCAAGAGGACGTTGATGCTGCCGAAACCTTTGGCAATCGGCGTCATCAGCGGGCCCTTGATCGCAACCTTGGTCTTTTTGATCAGCTTGAGCGTTTCCTCGGGCAGGGTGTCATTGCATTTTTCAATGCCCTTTTGGCCGGCAAAAGCGATTTTGAAGTCGATTTTAAGGCCGGCGGCGAACACGACCTTTTTCATCTCGGCGCAGATCTCGGGGCCGATTCCGTCGCCTTCGATCAGAGTCACGGTATGGAGTGGAGACATGGCCGGCATCATATAAAAATTGCCAGAAGAGGCAAGGACGCATAAAATTTCGCCGATGAAGGTATTGAGGATACAAGCAGAAGGATGTCCTCAGGAGGCGCCGGAGGCCCTTCAGCAGCGGTTCCGCGGGATTCGCCGGACCACTCTCGATCTCTGCGCGCCGCTCGAGCCCGACGATTACGGCATCCAACCGATGCCTGACGTCAGTCCGCCCAAATGGCATTTGGCTCACAGCACCTGGTTCTTCGAGACCTTCCTGCTCTTACCGCATCTAAAAGACTACCGGCCTTTCGCTCCGCAATTCGCTTATCTCTTCAACTCCTACTATAAGGCGCTCGGCGCCCATCAGCCCCGGCCGGAACGCGGGCTTCTCTCCCGGCCGACTCTGCGCGAGATTTTACAGTACCGGAGCTACGTCGAGGATTGCATGGAGAAGCTCTTCGAAAAGGCCACCAAGACTTTTGAGGAAAAGCTGCGCTTTCCCCTGACCCTCGGTTGCCACCACGAGCAGCAACACCAAGAGCTGCTCTTAATGGACATCCAGCACATCTTTTTCTCTAATCCGCTACGGCCGGTGTACCATGAACCGCCGGCGAAAGACTCGATGCCGGCCCCAGCCTTGGAGTGGAAAGAATATCCCGAAGGACTTCGGGAAATCGGCTTCGGTGGCGGGGATTTCGCTTACGACAACGAGCAACCGCGGCACCGGGTCTTTCTCGAAGCTTACCGATTAGCGTCCCGCTCGGTGACCCAAGGCGAGTTTTTGGAATTCATCGGCGACGGCGGCTATTCCCGGCCCGAGCTTTGGCTTTCCGACGGTTGGGATGCGGTCCAACGCGAGGGCTGGCAAGCTCCGCTTTACTGGCAGAAGGACGGCGGTGGCTGGCACAGCATGAGCTTGGGCGGAATGATTCCACTCGACCTCGGCGCCCCGGTTTCCCATCTGAGTTATTACGAAGCCGAGGCCTACGCCCATTGGGCCGGCAAGCGCCTCCCCACCGAGGCCGAATGGGAAAACGCGGCCCAAGACCAAGCCATCGAGGGAAATTTTCTGGAGAGCGGAAATTTGCGCCCGATGCCGGCGTCGAGCAAGGGCGAGGCGCCTCACTCGCTCTTCGGCGACGTCTGGGAATGGACCGCCAGCGCCTACCTCCCTTATCCCGGTTTCAAACCGATGGCCG
>JBIOXX010000015.1:0-3570 GCA_044869875.1 bacterium
TCGACCGACTTTGGAGGATCTTCGAAAACTCCGTCATTCCCTCTTGCTCGCTGCCGCCGGAATATCTCAAAAATATCTTCGATCAGATGTTCCGCCAAAAGAAAAGCCTCAAGAGCCTCTTTGAAAAGGACTTGAAAGCGGTCAAAGAAAAAGGCGCCAAACTCGACGAGGAGGCCTACGACGAAAAGGTTTTTGATGGCCTACCCGAGCTCGAAACCGTCGGCAGCGAAGTCTTCGTCGAGCTCACTCCCGAGCATCTGCAACGGCTGAAACACACGCTCGACACCTACCCTTCGCCGCGGCGCAAGCTGGAGGAAATGGTCGAGCAAACCCGGACCGACCGCCTCCAACAACTTTCCGACGTCGCTAAGAATCCCCAGAAAAGCAGCTTCGAAGCCGGCAAGGATTTCCGCGAGACGACCAAGAAGAGCCTCAAAGACATGCTGGTCAAAGCCTCGGAGAACGCCACCGCCGGCCGCAAGCCCATGGACGAGGTCCTGGATCTGAAGAGCTTGCAGAAGAAGCGGCCCACTCAATTCTAGACTCGAAGGAACAATGCCAAATTCGGCTCCCCAAATTCTCGATGTGACCGTTCGCGACGGCGGTTACCTGATCAACCACAACTATTCCCCGGAGAAAGTCGCCGAAATCGCCAAGGAACTGAGCGCCGCCGGCATCGGTTACGCGGAGGTCTCCCACGGCGTCGGAATCGGCGGCCGTATGATGGGATTCCCGGGGGTGGCCGACGACGAGCAGCTCCTCGAAGCCGCCAAGCAAGCGGCTCCCGACCTCAAGCTGACGATCTTCATTTCGCCGATGGATATCGCCCTTCCGATCCTGCCCGGCTTGCTCGATTTCTTCGAGATCGGCCGGGTCGGAGTCGACGTCAGTCAAGTCGCGCAGGGCGAGAAATTCCTGCAAAAGCTGAAGAAGTACCATAAGACGGCCTCGCTCCAGCTTTCGCGCTGCCACGCCCTTCCGCCGGAAGAGTCCGCCAAAGCGGCCAAGCAGGCGGTGGAGCTCGGCGCCGACATCGTTTACGTCGTCGACACCTTCGGCAGCATGACGCCTCGAGACGTCCGAACCTACGTCCAGGCGGTGAAGGCCGAAATCGACAAGCCCGTCGGCTTTCACGGCCACAACACCATGGGGCTGGCCGTTCCCAACGCCATGACCGCGGTGGAGGAAGGGGTGGACTGGGTTGACGCATCCCTGATGGGCGTGGGCCGGGGCGCCGGAAACGCCAACCTCGAGCAGTTGGTCCTCCTCCTGCAACAAAAGGGACTCGCTCCCGAGATCGACATTCAGCGTCTGAGCTTCGCCAGCGAATCGCTGCTCCGCCTCTTCGTCAACCCGCCCTCGGTGCACTATACCGAGCTGCTCCTGTCGATGGAGAAGATGGATTTCAGCCCGGCGTCCTTCCTCGATCTTTGCGCCAATTCGGCCGGTGCCTCGCTGGAAGATTTCCTGATGCAAGCCCGCCATAAAATGAAGGACTCCCTGATTCTCACCGAGGCCCATCTCAGGGAAACCTTGGCCGACTACGGCGTCAACTTCGAAAAGCTATTGGAGGTTTTAAAGCACTGATGAGCAACCAAGAGCTCCACATCCTCGACGTGACGGTCCGCCAGGGCGGCTTCATGGTGCACAACCACCTGCTCAAAGAACAGGTCGCCGACATCGCCAAAGGACTTCAAGACTCCGGAGTCCGCCACATGGAAGTCAGTCATGGCCGTGGCATCGGCGCGAAGCGGGCCGGCTATCCCGGTCTTTTCCCGGATGCCGAGCTGCTGAAAGCGGCCAAGGATGCCGCGCCGGAGCTGAAGCTGACCGCCTACGTCAGCCCCCATGCCTACAGCATCTTCGAGCTCGAAAGCGTCGCCGAATATTGCGACGCCTTTCGCATGAGCGTCGATTTCGACGAGATGTCCAAGGCCAGGGACAATCTGTCGGCAATCCGGAAAACCGGGGTGAAAGCGATCGCGCTCCTGGAAAGGGCCCATCGCTTCTCGCCGGAAGAAGTCGCCCAGGCCTTTTCCGATCTCGAGCAAGCCGGAGCCGAAGGGGCTTGCCTGGCCGATACCTTCGGCAGTATGGACGCCGCCGAGGTCAGGCAATATATCCAAGCGCTTCGAAACAAGACCAAGGGGCCGATCGGATTTCAGGGTTTCAATACCACCGGCCGAGCCGTCGGGAACTGCATGGCGGCGGTGGAGGCCGGAGCCGACTGGCTGGACGCCTCTCTCCTGGGCTTGGGGCCCTCGGGAGGAATGCCGCCGGTGGAGATTCTCACCGCCGTCGCCCTGCGCATGGAACGGAAAATCCCCTTCGATCTGCGCCGGCTTTCGCTCACCAGCCGTTGGTACGCCTTGCCGGCGATGCGCTACCTCCCGACGGTTCGAACCGCCGATTTGGTCCTGGCCAAACTTAAGATGGATTATTACCCGGTCGAGTTCCTCGAGCGGCTCGCCGGAATCCTCGAAATGGATATCGAGGCCATGCTCCGCGAAATCGACGCCATCAAAGGCCCCAGGGCCCGCCTCAAGGAGGTCGATCTCCGGGATTTCTTAGCATCCCTCCAGATCGATTTCGACGTGGTGGTGCAGTACATCCAAACCGGGAAGGTGCCGGGGACGGAGGCCGCTTCCTGATGAAGGTATTCTTGATCAACCCGCCGACCAGCCGCCCTCAGGACGAGATTTTCTTCCCCATGGGCCTGATCACGGTAGGGTCGGCCTTGAAGGAAGGTGGCATTGCCGCCGAGATCTTCGACTTGGACCTCGAGCTGCGGCACCATCCGGAGCTCCGATCCTCTTACACGGCCTTCGAGGCCTTCGCCCGGGAAAAGATTCGTCAAGCGGACACCGAAATTTTCGGCATCTCCAGCATCTGCAATAACTTTCCCTATGCCCTGGAGATTGCGGAGTGGGTTCGCGAGGAGCGACCCGAGGCCAAGATCGTTCTTGGCGGCCCCCAACCTTCCTCGGTGCCGGTCGATGCCATGAAGGCCTGCTCCGCCATCGACGCCATCGTCGTTGGCGAAGGCGAGCACGGATTCTTGGAGTTGCTCCGCTCCGATTGGAGCGAGGAATCGCTGCGGTCGATTCTCGGAATCTGTTACCGAGCCGGCGAGGGAGTCAAGCTAAGCCCGCCCCGGCCCTTGATCGACGATCTGGATACCTTGCCCTTCCCCGATTTCGGCCTCATCGACATCGGCAGTTATCAGGAGCACAGCTGTTCCCTGGCCATGATCGAGGCTGGGCGCGGCTGCCCCTTCCGCTGCAACTTTTGCTCGACCGCCGAGATGTGGGTTCGAAAGTACCGCGTTAAGAGCCCGGCCCGGATCCACCGCGAGATGCAGCTCCTAAACTCCCAAATTGGGATGAGCTACTTCTCGCTGACCCACGACAACTTCACGACCTCGCCCAAGTACAACCGGAAGTTCTGCCAATGGTTCCTCGAGAACAACCCTGAGGGCTTCACCTGGAACGCCAGCGCCCGGACCGATACCGTCACCGTCGACGACCTCGATCTCATGCAACGCGCCGGCTGCCGCAGCCTCTTCTTCGG
>JBIOXX010000016.1:0-2420 GCA_044869875.1 bacterium
GGCGATTACGAAGGCGGGAAAGCCCTGCTGATGAAGGCCTTGGTCCTGACGCCGACCGATCAGCTGACCGCGAAAATCTTGAAGCTGATGGCCGATCACGGCGAGGCCGGTCTCAACAAGCAGAAGCTAAACATCGCCAGTCTCGAAACCAAGCGTCAGGAACTCGTCAATATTGGAACGCCCTGCAATACCAGCTGTCACACCTCGACCAACGACAAGCTCAATAACTTCGACAACTTTTCGGGGTTAACTGTGCCGGGCATGGCACCGGCTCCCGATTTGACGCCTTACCGAGGCCTGAGCAATCTCTCCTACCAGCAGAAGTTGCAGCTTTACGACATCGACTCTCAGCTTAAAACCGCCCGAGCTCAATTGACGAAAAGCACCGAGGCGGTGGATGAGCTCCTCTTCCTCCAGAAGCTCGACGAGCCGAAGATGGACATCGCCGAGTTCGAAGCCAAGTTCCTGAAAGACGCCAACGCCAAGGCCTTCGACGGCCCCGACCGTTCCCTGCCTTACCATCTCGCCGGCGAAGCCTATCTGGCGAAGAAGGAATGGGCCAAGGCCGCCACCGCCCTCCAAGCCGCGGTCCGTGAGGACCCCAGCCTGGTCGATGCCCAATTTTCCTTGGGCCACGCTCTATTCGCGACCGGCGATTTCAAGGCTTCGCGCGACGCCTACACCGAGATTCTCAAGCATCAGCCCCAGGACGTCATGGCGCTGCGTTACCGAGCCGACGCCAACACCCAATATCTCACCTCACTCGATCCCAAGCTTCACACCGCTGAAATCACCGCGGTCAATGCCGAGCTTGCCTCGGACCGGGCCCTACTGATGGCTCGATTCAGCAATAACGAAAAGGAAAAGCTGACCCAGCTTGGCAAGCAGCTCGAGCTCTTGCACGAAGGCGGCGAAGCCGACATCGCCACCCGCAAGGAAACCTTGGACATGATGGAGCTCATGGCCAAGCAATACCTGGCCTTGGCCGAGACCAAGCAATCGAACGTGGGCAATGTGGAGTTGGTCCGCAAAGAGATGAATGCATTGGCCAGCCAAACCTTCGACCTGCTCGCCAAATTCGCCAAGGCCGACTCCGATCCGGAGATCAAAAAGCGCGCCGGCCTCTACGAGGGCTACAGCCTCCTGGCCCAAGGCAAGGTCGACGAAGCTGTTAAGACTTTCGAGCCCTACCGGGCCCAGGTGCCCGAGATTGAAAAGATCCTCGGCACCCTCGAAAAGCAAAAGCTGCGCATGGTCAACCTCGCCGCCCTCGATGCCTGGGCGGTCTACAACAAAGAAGGCTCGGCCATCCAATCCGACAATCAACACGGAATTATCGGAGGCTCGATCGGCCTCATCGAAGGGGCCTTTCGCAGCGACGGCAAGGATTTTCGCGACGACACCCAAGCCCGCTGGAAAGGCCAGGTCGCCTTCGTCGCCGAGCTGAAGTCGCAAATCGAATCCGGCAAGGCCGACACCATCTTGGATGCGATGAAGTTGATCGAGGCCAATGGCCCCGATTCAATGAAGGCCGACGCCCGCTCTTACATCAACTACGATGACCGCAGCTTCACCGGCTATCCCCTCGGCGCCTTGGTCCACCTGGTCGACAAACTGCCGCCGGACAAGGACGAAGCCAACGAATTGCTCCGCAAGACCTGGGATTTGGAGCGCCAGAACGCCGGCGCCGTCGAAACCCCCTACGCTTTCTACACCCTGGTCAACCATCTCGATACCGAGGCCTGCTTCAACGGAACGGCTCGCGAGCACATGGACGCCTTGGAAGGCCACGGCAGCTTCGGCCGCTCGGCTTTCAAGTTCATCACTTCGATGAGCCCCGAATCCTTGGCCGTCGACGTGGCGCTGATGGTCGGCTCGGCCGGCCTCGGCAACCTCGCCAAGCTGGCCGCTCTCTCCAAGCTGGAGAAGGCCGGCGTCACCGGCTACAAAGCGATCGTCATCGCCGGCGCCGCCGGCGTCGGCGTTGAAGCGACCGCCCTGTGGGCGGCCAACCTCGGCAAAGAAGCGATGGTGAAGGATCCGAGCAAGGTTTTCACCCAAGACCACATGCTCAAGAGTTACGGCGCCACCCTGATCATGATCGGCGGCCTCAAGGGCTTCGGCGCCCTGGGCGAGAGCCTGGCTCCGCGCGCCGCCAAGAGTCTCGGCCTCGTCACTGAGGGCGGCACCAAGCTCACTGCCAGTGGCAAAGTCCTGAGCTGGGGCATCGGTCACGGCATGGGCTTGAGCGGCATGGTCGCCACCAGCCACGTCAACCAGGCGATCGGTCTCACTCCCAAGCCGGTCGGCGGTTGGAAGGAAGGCTTGGTCCACGACGTTTTCGGCTATGTTCAATTCGCCGTCGCCCACAAAGTCGCCGACGGAGTTTTCAGCGGCAAGCTCAGCACCATCAGCCAAAA
>JBIOXX010000017.1:0-2023 GCA_044869875.1 bacterium
TTGCCGATCGGCTGAGCTTTGCCGGCTTGGAGATCGAGGGCTTGAAGGAGCAGGGTAGGGGCTTGGACGCGGTCGTCACCGCCACCTTGCTCAAGGTCGACAGGCATCCCAATGCCGACCGACTGACACTCTGCGAAGTCCGCAGCGGCCAGCAAATCCACCAGATCGTCTGCGGCGCCAAGAACCACAAAGCCGGCGACCGAGTCGCCTTGGCCCTGCCCGGCGCGCGCCTGCCCAATGGCATGGAGATCCAGAACACGGTGATTCGCAAGGTGGCTTCGGGCGGCATGCTTTGCTCCGAAAAAGAATTGGGCTTCGCGACAGAGAGCGAAGGGATCTTGATTCTATCGCCGGAAATCCCCGAAGGCCTGCCCTTGGCCGAAGCCTTAGGTCTCGACGACGTCATCCTCGAAGTCAACGTCACGCCGAATCGCGGCGATTGCCTCTCGATGCGCGGAATAGCTCGCGAAGTGGCGGCGGCATTTCAAACCGAATTGCTGGCACCGCCGGCGGTATCCGCCAAAACCGGCAATTTCAAAACTTCGGTCGAGGTGAAGCTCGAAGCCACCGACCTCTGCCCGCGCTACACCTGCCAAGTCCTGCGCGGAGTGAAGGTCGGACCTTCGCCGCGCAAGGTTCAACAACGACTCGAAGCCTGCGGCATCCGCGCGATCAATAACGTCGTCGACGCCACCAACTACGTGATGCTCGAGACCGGCCAACCGCTCCACGCCTTCGACTTGAAAGAGATCCGCGGCGGCCAAGTTCAAATTCGTAAGGCCAAACCCGGCGAGAAGCTCAAGACCCTGGACGAGAAGGAGCGGAGCCTGGCCGAAGGCGATTTAGTCATCGCCGATGCCGAACGCATCCTGGCTCTAGCCGGCGTGATGGGCGGCCAAGGTTCGGGCGTGAGCGAGCAGACCGTCGACTTGCTTCTGGAGAGCGCTCACTTTTCGCCTTCGGCGGTGCGCAAGGCCGCCAAGCGGGAGGCCTTGCAGACCGAGTCCTCCTATCGCTTCGAGCGCGGCGTTGATCCCAACGGCTGCCTCTCAGCTTTGAGCCGCTTGGCAGCCTTGATCGTCGAATGGGCCGGTGGCGAGGCCGCTTCCGACGCCATCGATCGTTATCCTCAGCCGGTCGCTCCGAAGGAAATCGTTCTCCGCCAAAAGACCCTCTCCCGCCTCTTAGGGGTGGAGATTCCGGTGGCCGAATTGTTGCCGGCCTTGTGTCGCATCGGGCTCGAAGGGAAGAGCGAAGGCTCCGACCATCGCTTTAAAGTTTCCACCGCCCGCAGCGACCTGACCCGGGAGGTCGATTTGGTCGAAGAGGTGGCCCGGCTTTACGGCTACAACCGGATCCCGACCCGCTTTCCGGCCATCGGCCTCGACCAGCTCCCACCGGCCCGAGAGCACCCCTTGGACAGCCTTCGAAACCTGCTTCGGGATTGGGGCTTCACCGAGATCCTAAACTACAGCTTCACCTCTCCCACTTGGCTCGCCCGCTTTGGTTTCAAGGCCGAGCCCCAGGTCAGCCTTCTCAATCCGATCAGCGAGGAGATGTCGGCCCTAAGACCTTCGCTGATCCCTCAGATGGTGCAGGCCCTTCAGCAGAACCAATTCAAGGGAAATACCGATTTACGGCTCTTCGAAATCCGCCCAGTCTACCGGCCTCAGCCCGGAGCTTCGCCGCCTTTCCGGGAAGAATGGCGGCTTTGCCTGGGCCTTGCCGGTCATCGTCAGGCCTTGCATTTTCTCCATAAAGAAGAAGCAGTTTCCCTGCTAGATTTAAAAGATTACTTGAAGTTATTGGCGGCCACTAACGGTGAAGGATCGCTTTAAGAGAAGGCCGGACAAAGCTCGAATTTCCACCCCAAGCGCCGGCTGTCCCTAGGCTGGTGGCGAGAGGGGAAAAGCTTCGATTTGGGTGAGGTGGGAGAGCTTCATCCGGCCCTGGCCGCGGAGCTGGGTTTCGAGGCTCCGGTGGCCCTAGCTGAAATTTCTCTCGATCTCTTTTTGACAGAATC
>JBIOXX010000018.1:0-2178 GCA_044869875.1 bacterium
GGGCGAGGCCAAGCAATACCTTGACGCCTATTCGCTGGTCGCAAAGTACGAGCAGACCGAAGGCAACCCTCACACCGAAGTGCCGGCCTATGCCAAACGCCATTTCCACGACCTAATGTTCATCGGCGCCCGAGGCCATCACAGCCGCTTGGTCGAGTTCATCCTCGGCTCCACCACTGAATACGCCTTGTGGAGCGGCAATTGTCATGTTTTAGTGGACCGATGAGGCGTGGTTTCAGGGTTTCTTGTCTGTCCATCTTAATGCTGACGCTTTTCTTCGCTAAGGCCTCGGCTCTCGACTACCGCCCGCTCGAAAAGGGTTTGGACTACGCGACGCTCCAGACCGAGGCCGGCACCAAAATCCACGTCCTCAAGATCGATCTCCACCTTTTCCAGGCCAAGGTCCTGGACGCCCGCGATTTGAAGAGCTCGACTTTGGCGGTCAAAACCTTGGCCGAAAAAAGCAAGGCTCTGGCCGCGATCAACGCCAACTTTTTCGATGCCGAGGGCAAGCCGCTGGGCTTGGTCCTGCAAAACGGCAAGCTCAAGAACCCGCCGAAGAAAATTTCGTGGTGGGCTTCGCTCTTATTCAAAGATGAAGCGATTGAAATCGCCAAGAACGTCGGCGTCGAAGCCTCGCTCAAATACCAGAACGGAATTCAGGCTGGGCCCCGCTTGGTCGTCAACGGCAAGACTCTGAAGCTGAAAGAAGAATTCTCGCCCAAGTCGGCGGTCGGCGTCGACCGCCAGGGCCGGCTGGTCTTGATCGCCACCGAAGGCGGCATCGAGATCAACCAATTCGCCGCTTGGCTGGCTAAAAAAGAAAAAGCCGGCGGCATCGGACTTTGGCAGGCGCTGAACCTCGACGGCGGCTCCTCGACTCAATTCTTCGCCAAGGCCGGCGACCTCGATCTCTGGATCTCGGGTTTCGCCAAAGTGCCGGTGGCCCTGGGGATTTTCCGGAAATAATTTGCGATCGATTAGCGGGATTCGGGCGCCGCCGAATAGCGAATCGCCAAACCCCGGCAATAGGCGTCTTTCTGGAACCAGGTGAGGCCTTGGCGGGTGAGCCCGCCAGGCTCGCAGCGCACCCCGATCACCGCTTCGGCCTGGGCCTTGGCGGCCTCACGCCTTAATTGCTTGCGGGCCTCGGTCATGTCTTTCTTGCCGGCACCGACCGGCGTGAGGACCTCGTAGGGCCGGGTCGGAGTGCCCTCGAGCAAGGGCGGCAGGTCCTCTTCTTTTTCGGCGGCGAAACAGGGCGGCAGCAAAAAGAAGACCAGCACCGGCAGCAGGAGAAGCTTGGAGAAGGCCATGGAGAGGCCTATACTCATGGCCGATGACCGAGCTCAAGAGCAAACACTGCGTGCCCTGCGAGGGCGGAGTCCCCAAGCTCCAAGGTCCCATTGTCCAGATGCTGCTCAAGGAAATCCCGGGCTGGGAGGTCCAAGGCGAGAAATTGCATCGGAATTTCCGTTTCAAGGGTTTCGCCCAAGCCATCGCCTTCGTCAACGCGATGGCCAAGATTGCCGAAGAGGAAAACCACCACCCCAACTTTTGCGTGAATTACCGGGAGGTCGACGTGACGATCTGGACCCACGCCATCGACGGCCTCTCCGAAAACGACTTCATCCTCGCCGCGAAGTTTGACGCCCTTTTGCCCTTGGGTTAAATCCCGGCATCTCATGAAGCGAGTCCTGAAAACCATGGCCCTCCTCCTTTCGGTTGCCGTCCTCGCCTTCGGTATTTTCATTTATTACGCGATCGGTCCCGGCATCTCCGAATCGGAGCTGCCCCGAAGCGGCGTTCTCGAGCTCGGAACGGCCCAGCCAAGGCCGGCCAAACCCGGCCGAATCACGGCGGTCAGCTACAACATCGGTTACGGCTCGGGCTTGAAGAACAACAAGGAGCCGGCGACCGAGGCTGAGGTCAAGGCCAACCTCGAAAAGATGGCAGCCGACCTGCAAAAACTGAAGCCGGACCTACTCTTTCTGCAGGAGGTCGACTTTCATTCCCGGCGCAGCTTCGGCATCGATCAAATGAAGTTCTTGGCCGAGAAGCTCGGCCTGGGCCACGCCGCCTACGTCCTGGCTTGGAATAAGAACTACGTCGCCTGGCCTTATTGGCCGCCGGCCCGCCACTTCGGCCGGGTGGTGTCGGGTCAAGCGGTGCTGAGCC
>JBIOXX010000019.1:0-5411 GCA_044869875.1 bacterium
TCGGCAATCTCCTGAGGAGAAGCCGAGACCGAGACGAATTCTTTGATCCAGTTGAGCGAGGCTTTCATAATTAAAACTGCTTCAAAAACCTGACGTCGTTCTCAAAAAACAATCGCAAGTCGTTCACGCCGAATTTCAACATCGCCAAGCGCTCCAGCCCAATGCCGAAGGCGAAGCCGCTGTACTTCTCGGGATCGATCCCGACGAAATCAAAGACCGCCGGATCGACCATGCCGCAGCCCAGGATCTCGATCCAGCCGGTGCCCTTGCAGAGACTACAGCCCTTTCCGCCGCAAACATGGCAGCTCATGTCGAGCTCGGCGCTGGGCTCAGTGAAAGGGAAGAAGCTGGGACGGAAACGAACCTTGCTCTCCTTGCCAAACATGCCTTGGATGAAAAGCGAAAGGACGCCCTTCAAGTCGGCGAAGCTGACCTTCTCGTCGACCCAAAGGCCTTCGATCTGGTGGAACATCGGGCTGTGAGTGGCATCGTAGTCGTTACGATAGACGGCACCGGGCGCGATCATCCGCAGCGGCGGCTTCTGCTTCTCCATCAGCCGAATCTGCACATTGGACGTGTGGGTCCGGAGCAACCACTTCCTGTCTTGAAGAAAGAAAGTATCCTGGACGTCGCGGGCCGGATGGTCGGCCGGAATGTTGAGGGCCTCGAAGTTGTGGTACTCGTCCTCGATCTCGGGGCCGGTGTGGGTGACGAAACCCAGGCGTTCGAAGAGATCGCGGGTCATCGTGTAAATGCGGGTCAGCGGATGAAGGTGGCCCAGCTCAACCGGCCGGCCGGGCAGCGTGGGATCGAAGACGTCGCCGGCCAGCTCGGCGTCGATGGCTTGGGACTTGGCGGCTTGGAGCGCCGACTCCAAAGCAGCCTCAATGGCTTCTTTGACCTCGTTGGCCTTGGCGCCGACCAGCGGCCGCTCTTCGGCGCTCAGCTTGCCCATGCCCTTCAAGATTTCGGTGAGGCGGCCTTTCTTGCCGAGAAACTCGGTTTTCAGCTCGAACAAGGCGCTTTCGCCTTGGACCGAGGCCAGGGCCCGATGGAAATCGGACTTCAGGCTTTCGAGATTATTCAGCAGGGAATCTTTCACGCCTTCTTGGCGGCGTCGACGATTCTCGCGAAGACCGAGGGGTCTTCGGCGGCCAGGAAGGCGAGAATCTTGCGATCCAGCGCGATCTTCGCCTTCTTCAGGCCACCCATCAGCTTGCTGTAGGAAATCCCGAGAGCATCGGCGGCGGCGCCGATCCGTTGGATCCATAGGCTGCGGGCGTCGCGCTTCTTGAGCCGGCGTCCGACGTAAGCGTAGGTCAAACCCTTGTCGACGGATTCCTGGGCGGTGCGGAAGAGCTTGGAATGGCCTCCGCGATAGCCTTTGGCCTGCTTCAGGACTTTATTGCGACGGCGGCGGGCTTTAAAGCCGCGTTTTACTCTTGGCATATACTGCTCCTTTAAAAATTTCCTAGCCCAAGACCGCCAGGCGCATGCGCGCCGAATCGGACTTGTTGAGAACATTGGCCTTGCGCGAATGACGCTTCGACTTTCGGGTCTTGGTGGTCAGGATGTGGCGGCGGTTGGACTTGCTCGCCTTCACCTTTCCGGTGGCCGTGACCTTGAAGCGCTTCTTGGCGCCGCGTTTCGATTTTAATTTCGGCATATCGTCTCCAATCCTTTGGATTAAAAATCAGTCTTTCTTCCCGGCGTGCTTGGCCGGAATCAGGAGCATCGTCAGCTGCCGGCCTTCCATCTTCGGCGGAACTTCCACCGTCGCCTTGTCGCCCAGCTTCTCCAAAACTTGCTTCAAGATCTTGTGGCCGCCTTCGCGGTAGCTCATCTCGCGGCCCCGGAACACGACGGTCGCTTTGACCTTATGGCCTTCAGCGAGAAAGCCCTCCATGTTGCGGACCTTGAAATCGAGATCGTGGTCGTCGGTCACCGGCCTAAATTTCACTTCCTTCACCAAGACGATGACTTGGTGCTTCTTCGCTTCTTTGATCTTCTTGGTCTGCTGGTACTTGTATTTGCCGAAGTCCATGATCTTGCAGACCGGAGGAACGGCGTTGGGCGAAAGCTCGACCAAATCCAATCCCTGAGTCTCGGCCATCTCGATCGCCTTCGAAGTGATGAAGACGCCGAGCTGCTTTCCCTCGGCATCGATCAAGCGAATTTCGGGAACGCGAATGCGCCGGTTGATGCGCGTCTCTTTGTGATTAATACGAATAACCTCCTGTAGTACGGCCGGGATTTAACCCCGGCTTTCGATCTCTTGATTCAAATACGTTAAGTAATCCTCAAGCTTCATCGCGCCCTTGTCGCCCTCGCGGCGGCTGCGGACGCTGATCGTTCCGTCGGCCTGCTCCTTCTTTCCCAGCACTAGCATGTGCGGAATCTTTTGGAGCTGACCCTCGCGGATCTTGTGGCCGAGCTTCTCGGAGCGAAAGTCGGCTTCGGCCCGAATCCCCTGGGCCCTCAGCTTGGCCAGGAGCTCGGCGGCATAGTCGTTCTGTTGGTCGGTGATGGGAATCAGGAGGGCCTGAACCGGGGCCAACCAAGTCGGAAACGCGCCCGCGTAATGCTCGATCAGGATGCCGAAGAACCTCTCTAACGAACCCATAAGCGCCCGGTGGACCATGATCGGGCGTTGGCGGCTGCCATCCTCGGCCATGTAATGAATATTGAAGCGCTCGGGGTTGTTGAAATCGACTTGAACCGTGGAGCATTGCCACATCCGGCCAATGGTGTCCTTGATCTTCAAGTCGATTTTGGGACCGTAAAACACCCCTTCCCCGGGGTCAACCGCAAAGGCCAGGCCCTTGGCCTCCAAAGCCCCCCTCAGGGCCTTGGTGGCCAAGTCCCAATTCTCGTCGCTGCCGACCGACTTTTCGGGCCGAGTCGAGAGGAAAAGCTCGAATTCCTTGAAGCCGAAGTGGCCCAGGAAGCGCATCGTCATGTCCAGGACCCGCTCGACTTCGAGCTGAAGCTGGTCGGGTCGGCAGAAGATATGGGCGTCGTCCTGGGTGAAGCCCCGGACCCGGAGCAAGCCGTGGAGGACACCGGAGCGCTCGAATCGGTAAACCGTGCCCAGCTCGCCCAGCCGCACCGGCAGCTCGCGATAGCTCTTCATCCGGTGGTTGTAGATCCGGATGTGGAAGGGGCAGTTCATCGGCTTGATCTCGTACTCCTGCCCTTCGACTTCCATCGGCGAGAACATGTTGTCTTTGTAAAACTGGGTATGGCCGCTGGTGTGCCAGAGATCGAGCTTGGCCATGTGCGGGGTGTAGACCAGCTCGTAGCCTTCACGGCGATGCTCGGTGCGCCAGAAATCCTCGATCGCTTGGCGGATCCGGGCGCCCTTGGGATGCCAGAGAATCAGGCCCGGCCCCTCCTCTTCCATCATCGAGAAGAGATCGAGCTCCTTGCCGAGCTTGCGGTGGTCGCGGGCTTCGGCCTCGCGGAGCTGGGTGAGATAGGCCTCGAGCTGGGCCTTCTCCGCGAAAGCGGTGCCATAGACCCGCTGGAGCATCTTGTTCTTCTCATCGCCGCGCCAGTAGGCGCCGGCCACCGAGAGAAGCTTGAAGGCCGCGATCTTGCCGGTCGATTCAACGTGGGGACCGCGGCAGAGATCGACGAAATCGCCGTGCTTGTAGAGCGTGACGCTGTCGCCGGGCAGGGCCTCGATGATCTCGAGCTTGTAGACTTCGCCGCGCTTCTTGAAAATCTCGAGGGCTTCGGCCTTGGAAACTTCTTCGCGGCGGAATGGCTCGTCGCGCTTGACGATCTCGGCCATCTTGGCTTCGATCTTCTCGAGATCCTCAAGCGTGAGCGGACGCGAGACTTCCATGTCGTAGTAGAAGCCGGTGTCGATCGCCGGACCGATGGCGAGCTTGGTGCCGGGAAACAGCGCCTGGACGGCGTCGGCCATCACGTGGGCGGCCGAGTGCCGAAGGCGTTGGAGCGGGCTGTAATGTTCTGTTTTATCTTCTTCGAACATAAAAAAGCCGTCGGGAATGGCTACCCGACAGCCGTCCTGTGGATCCGACTGGACTCGAACCAGTGACCCCTTCCATGTCAAGGAAGTACTCTAACCAACTGAGCTACGGATCCTATTAAAACTCATCCAACGGTTTGAAAACTAAGAAAAAACCGTGGGCCGCCGTGCATATCCGGGCGCTTGGGCGAAGTCAATCTCTTTTTAAATCGGACAGATTCGGGGAATGGCAAGTGTTTACAGGGGCTTAGGGCTTGGATTTGGGCAGCAGTTTGGGGAAGATCGCGGCGGCTCCTTCGTAGGCGCTAATTTCACCCTTGAGCACCCTCTCCCGTAGCTTTTCCACCTCGGGAAAGCGGCCCCGGTCGGCTTTCAGCCGGTTGCGGAATTCCTCTTGGAGAACTTCTTCCAATTCCGACTCGCGGAGGGCCAGCTGCTTCTCCTTCAGCTTCGCCGAGCCCTGCAGATATTGGCGGTGCTTTTCCAAGGTCTCGACCAATTCGGGGATACCGACGTTCTGGAAGGCCTGGGTCTTGAGCACCGGCACGGTCCAATCGCTCTGGGGGCTCATCTCGAGCATCGAGCGCAGCTCGTAGTAAATCTTATCGGCGCCCTCGCGGTCGGCCTTGTTGACCACAAAGATGTCGGCGACTTCGAGCAGGCCGGCCTTCATGGTTTGGATGGTGTCGCCGGACTCCGGCGTCAAAACGACGACCGTGCTGTGAGCGATTTCCATGATGTCGAGCTCGGTCTGGCCGACTCCGACGGTTTCGATCAAGACCCAATCCATTCCGAAGGCGTCCATCAGCCGAACGACGTCGCGGGTCGCCCGCGAAACGCCGCCATGAGCGCCACGGCTGCCGAGGCTGCGGATGAAGACGCCTTCGTCGGAGGCGTGGTCTTGCATTCGGATACGGTCGCCGAGCAAGGCGCCGCCGCTGAAGGGCGAGCTCGGATCGATGGCGACGACGCCGACCTTCTTGCCCAAGGCTCGGCCCTGGGCGATCAGCCGGTTCACCAACGTGGACTTGCCGGCGCCGGGCGGGCCGGTGATGCCGACGTAATAGGCTTTGCCGAGATGGCCGTGGATTTGGCTCATCACCGAAGAGAGCTTGTCGCTTTGGTTCTCGACCAAGGTGATCAGGCGGGAAAGCGCGAGGCGGTCGCCGGCCAGGAATTTTTCGAGGATATCGGCCACGGTTTCGGCCTAACAAGAGCGTCTAGGGCTCGCAATGGAAAATAAAAAGGCCCACGGGTAGCCGTGAGCCTTTTAAACCTTGTCGACGAAAAACGCCTTAGGCAGTCGGCGGCCGAGCGCCAGGGTTATTGGGATCGATTCCACCGGCGACGGTGCTCGCTGCATTTCCCGACGGCGGAGGTGTCCCCGGAGGGGCCGAGGCGCTAGGCGCCGTGG
>JBIOXX010000020.1:0-4126 GCA_044869875.1 bacterium
ATTCGATATTGGAGTAGCGATGGGCGATGACGTCGCCGAGGATGGCGATGTAGTCTTTTTTGCTGAGCTGAACGCCATGGATCTTTTGTCGAACCAATTCGACGGAGAGCAAAGGATCGGGATGGGCGACCTCGACGCAGGCTCCGTCGGGAACGCCGAGCTTCTGGAAAGCGATCCGAGACAAGCCGATCTCGTTCGCCTTGACCAAGGATTCCTCGGCGACGTTCAAAGTCGCCAAAATCGAGCGGCCGCCGGCCTTGATCGCGATCTTCGACAAGGCTCCGAATCCCTCGCTCTTGCGTATCGCCGATCCCTCCGATAGGTAGGCGATGTTTTCATGATAGGTATCGATTCCGATTTGGCGCACTAAGAAGAGGGACAAGTCGATGCTCCTTAGCGGCTATGTCGAATCCAAACCGGAAGCCGGGTCCGGCCGATCAGGCTTTTGGAAACGCTTCCCAAGAGCTGAGTCTTGAGGCGGCCGCTTTTCCCGGCCATTCCTAGCATATCTATTTTCATCCTCCGAGCTTCCTTTAGGATGTCCATCGCCACATCCTCACCGCCGATCGCGATCGACGAGGAGAATTTGAGGCCATGTGATTTTGCCATCTCGGCGAAGGGCTTGAGATCGCCTTCGCGAAGCTTGCGAGTATGGATCAAATATTGCCTTTCGGAAGGGCGGTCCGGTCCCAACAGCGAGTCGACCGCGAAAGAAGCCCAGGAAAAGGGGCGCGGAATCGAATGGAACAGGAATATCTCGGCACCCAAGACCCGAGCGAATCGGCAGAATTGCGTGAAAGCATTCAAGGAGACTGGGCTCAAATCGCTGGCGAACAACAATCGCCGCGGAGCCACGGTCATTCTCTGCCCGGGGTTCAACAAGATGACCGGACAACGCGCTTGATAGAGCAGGCTCTCGGCAAAGCTACCCATCAAGACTTGACCGAGACTTTTCTTGGCTCGCACCGAGGCAAGGATGGCTTCGGCTCCCTCGGTTTCGGCATAATCAGCCAAAGCCTTGGAGCTGGCCGAGAGGCTCAAGCTCTTTTCCACCAAAATCTTTGGCTCCAAATCATTGTCCTTGAGCTCGCGAAGGACCTTGCGCGCTCGGGCCAAAGCCACAGTGCGATAGCGATCCCTGGCCGGGACGCTGAACTCGAGCACGACATTGACTTCGGCCGGGCTGACGACGTAAACGGCCTCCCGGTCAAGGCGTCCATGCTTCGAAATCCGAAGCAGGGCCGAATGGGCGTTCCTCAGAACCACGCTTCGATCTTGGAAAGGATTGAATGCCCAGAGCAGCTTTCCTCGCAAAGATTTTTTCGTTCTCATGGTTGCTCCTTTACCGATCGATGGTTGCTCCAGGCCTGTCTTCCTGGGCATCCCAACGATCCAATCGCTCTTGAATGCGGCGAAGAGTGTGCTCGATGCGCCGTTGCTCCCGGACTTCTTGCAGGATTTCCCGTTCCAGCGGGCTGAGCTCCCTTTCGACCTCCTGCCTCAGCCAATAAGTGACCAGCATCCCGGTGAAGCTGATGAACATGACCGTCCCGGTGTACATCAGCAGAATGCCGATCAACCGTCCCGCCGTCGTTATAGGGACGATGTCTCCGAAACCCACGGTGGTGATAGTGCTCACCCCCCACCATAGGCTATCTAAATAAGTGGTCATCCGAGGATTGACGCCGCCCTCAAGCGAATAAACGACCACCGTAGCCGCCAGCAGTATCCCGTTTCCCACCAAGACCAGGTAGAAGAAGGCGGGATGGAGGAAGGCTCGAAATAGCTTTCCCGTCTCCCGGCGAATCAGGCTCAGCATCGTCGCTTTCCCATCTTCGTCTGGCGAGTGCCGCGGTCTTCGCGAATATCCCGCGACTCCTTGAAATTGGCCTTTAGTTTTCGCGGTCGCTGGGCGAGTTCGTGCCGTTCGTCGCCGAGTTTGTGGGTGGCCATTCGAAGTTTCTTTTCCTTGGAAGCCATGCGATTTCCTCCATTCGATTCAACCGAAGGTGATCAAGGGTTTTAGAATATTGTCTTCCTTGCTCTGCATCATGCGGAAGGCCCGCTCGACCTGGGCGAAGGGAAAGCGGTGGGTGGTCATCGGCGAAGGATCGACGCGCCCTCCCTCGATTAGCCGCAGTAACCGCTTCATCCGCTCGGCGCCGCCGGGGCAGAGGCCGGTCCGGATCGTTTGATCGCTCATCCCCACTCCCCAGGCCAGGCGCGGAATCGAGACGTAGTCGCCGTGGCCGTGGTAGCCGACATTGGAGATCGTCCCTCCCGGCCGGGTCGATCGGACGCAGGCCTCGAAGGTCTCCTGGCCGCCGAAGGCTTCGATCGCCGAATCCACCCCCTGGCCATGGGTCAGCTCCAGTATTTTTTGGACCGGATCCTCGCTTTTGTAATCGATCGTGACGTCGGCGCCGAAGCTCCGGGCCAAACCTAGTCGCCGCGGATAGCCGTCGACTCCGATCACCAGCCCGGCGCCGAGCAAACGGGCTCCGACCGTCGCCATCAGTCCGACCGGACCTTCGGCGAAGATCGCCACGCTGCCACCCAAGGGAATGTTAGCGTGCTCCGCCGCCATGAACCCGGTGCTAAGCATGTCGCAGCAGTAGACCGCCTTCTCATCGGGGATCGAGGACGGGATCGGGGCGAGATTTGCCGAGGCTTGGTTCACGTGGAAGTACTCGGCCATGTTGCCGTCCTTGATGTTGGCGAATTTCCAGCCGCCGAGCAACTGGGTGCATTGGGAGCTGAAGCCGCGAAGGCAATTCTCGCACTCGAAACAGGGGGTGATCGCGTTGACCGCCACCCGATCCCCTTCCTTCAAACCCTTCACTTGGCTTCCCAGCTTGGCGATGACGCCCACCGCCTCGTGGCCCAGCGTCACGTTCTCGCGCTCGCCGATGGCGCCCGCTACGGTGTGAGTATCGGAGGTGCAGATCAGGGCGGCGGTGGTCTTGATAACGGCGTCGTTGGGACCGGGCTCGGGAATAGGTTTTTCCATCACCCCGACTTCACCGATTCTTTTCATAACGAAACATTTCATGGTTTGGGCCATAGCGACATCTTCCGTCCCAAAGATGCCATCGGCGTCCTGGGAAGGCCATGACATGGGTCAGTTATTTTCATGATCCGATGCCGCCCCCTAGCCTTCCGATTGTAGTAATATCCCGGGATGGACCCTTGCCCTTCCCGATTGACCCGCCAATGGACTTGCAAGGACGGGACCCAAATCACGATCCGACCCATTAGGCCCGAGGACGCTGCAATCGAAAAGGAATTCGTTCACCAACTTTCGGCGCGCTCCAAATACTTTCGATTTTTTTGGGGATTGAATGACTTGAGTCCCGCGATGCTCAGCCTCCTCACTAGCATCGACTATCAGCATGAAATGGCGCTGATCGCCGTTTTAAAGAAAGCCGGGCGGGAGATTGAAATCGCCGTTGGCCGCTTCGTACCCTACCCGGATGGGAAAAGCTGCGAGTTTGCCGTTGTCGTCGCCGATGAATGGCAAGATCGCGGAATCGGTTATCAGATCATGTCGGATCTTATTCAACTCGCCAAGGACCGGGGCCTCGAAACCATGAAGGGTTGGATTTTGAGCGAAAACACCAAAATGGTTCAAATGGCCGGGGATCTTGGTTTCGAAGTGAATGCGGTTCCCGGGGATGCCATGATGATGGAGGCCATCAAAGACCTTCGAGGTTAGCCGGCTGTCCAGGGCAAAGCATTACACTCTGCGACGACCTCGAAGCCTAAAGCTTCGTGCCGACGTTTGATCGTTCATATTTTCCTAATACAACGAAGGGTAGCGTAAGGCTCGATAGATAAAGAAATTAGGCTCGTCGACCGACAGCTCGAATACCTTCTCAGCCGGGCTTCCTTTCGTCACCTCGATCAGTTTGGCTCGATAGCCTTCGGGTGTCTTGATGGCTCCAAAGGTGATAAGCACGTTACCGGTTTGAGGAAGGTAGTCAGCGTCCCCCACGAAATCGGCGTAGAGATCCTCCTCTTGGCCGTATTCCCAAACCTTCTCGATCGTTTTGGCGGATTCGTCGATGCGGTACTCGACCGCCCGGCTGTAATTTTGGTCATCGGGAAGCTTGGTATCGAAAGGCGA
>JBIOXX010000021.1:0-4940 GCA_044869875.1 bacterium
ACCTGAGCTTCTTGGGCTTGGTCAAAATCAAGGATCGCGAGGGCATCGAAGCCTATCATCTGGCCCATGCCGCCTTAGTCGAGCCGATTCTGCGGGATTTGAAGGCCGCCAACCGAATCAAGGGCCACCGCGACTGGATCGCCCTACTGGAGCGCCGCCGGCCTCAGGCCTTTCGAGCCTTGGCCAGCCATGCCTTGGAGCTGCCGGAGCATCCCCAGCGCATCGAATGGGCGCTGCAAGCCTGCGAAGAGCATTTCAAGTGCGAACAATTTCCCGAGGCCATCGCCTTGGCCGAGCGCTGCCTGCCGCTCAGCTCCGAAAAATCTCAGCGCGACGCCCTGCTTCGCCTGCTGGCCAATGCCTACGGCCGCCAAGGCCGCTTCGCCGAATCGGTCGAATATATCGAGCGCTGGCACCGCGAAGGCCACGAGGATCCGTTGGGAATCAATGCGGTGAAATTCTGGTTGGCCAGCGGACTGTCGCACAAGAATTTGGGCAAGCTCGGCGAGGCCCGGAGCCGCTTCGAAACCTGCATCGCCGAGGGCGACCCGGCCATGGAACACCAACGCGGCTTCTTGGCCCGGGCTCATTCGCTGCTCGGCCAGCTCGACATCGAAGCCGGCGACGCCGCGGCGGCTGAGCTTCATTTCGAGGCAGCCTTGAATCTCCTGCCCAAAGCCGGCGCCCAACAGGCCGAGGTCCTGAAGCACCAAGCCCAGCTTGCCGCCAAGCGCGGAAATTGGGACCAGTCCTCGACCCTGCTCGGAGAAGCCGGACGGATGTACGAGGAAGCCAGCGATCCCCAGGGTCGGTTTTCGGTGGCCTTGGAGCGCGGCAACCTGGCCTTGGATTTGGGTCGACTCGAGGAAGCCGAAACCGCTTACCGCGAGGCTCAGTCGGTCGCTTCGGCCAAACGCGACGAGAACTCGCTGGCGCGGGTCTATCAAAACCTGGGTGTCCTCCAAAGCCGGCGCGGGAACTATGCCGCGGCCTCGGACTACCTGGCGCGGGCCCGGGAGATTTTCGTCTTCTTCGGAAGCGGTTTCGAACGGGCGATGAACTTTCTTCAACTGGCCCTGGTTCAGGCCGCGGTCGGCCATTTCGCCGAGGCCGAGATTTTTTGGCGGGCGGCACTAGGTCAAAACGAGAGCTCGCCGGAATACGAGAGGCGTCGTGGAAAAATCCCGACTTGGCTCTCCCGGCTAAAGCCGGAGCTATGGCCGAAGGGAAATGCGCCGGAAGGAACCGAGGAAACCGCTCCCGATTGGGATATCGAGGGTCGCCTCTTTCAGCTTCTCGACCATGAAGAAGCCGCTGCCGCCGAGGAAATTCGGCAGCTCCTTTTGCAAATTCAAGAAAAGCTCCCCGATCCGCTCAAGATCAGCTTCGAGGAACGGGCCGATTACCGACGCCACGTCCTCCGCGAAAATCCAACCTTTCCCCCAAAGGAGAGTCCTCCCATGGACATTCTGCAAAAATTGGCGGCGATCACCGCCGAACTGCTCCGCTCCAACCGGCTCGATGAAATCCTGGTCAAGTTGATGGACACGGCGATGGAGTTATCCAAGGCCGAACGCGGATTCCTGGTCGTGCGCAGCGAGAACCAAGAAGGTCCCTTGCCGGGCTACGACATCAAGGTGGCCCGAAACCTGGCCAAGGAATTGATCGAGAAGGAGGACTCTTCGCTCAGCCTTTCGGCGGTGCGTGAGGCGGTGCAAAGCGGATCGCCGGTCCTCACCGACAACGCCCTCCAGGACGAGCGCTTCGAGACCGCCGAAAGCGTCCATTCCCTGGAATTGAAATCGATCCTGGTCCTGCCGCTCAAGGGAACTCAGGGGATGATCGGCGCGCTCTACCTCGACCACCGTTATCAAACCAACCTCTTCAAACCCGGGGACCTCGTGGCCCTTCAAGCTTTTGCCGATCAAGCGGCGCTGGCGCTGCAGAAGGCCCAGATGATCGAGGATCTGAAACGGGCCAACGACCGGCTGGCCCAGACCGTCGACGTCCAGGCCAGCGAGCTCAGCGTCCTCAAGCGCGAAGTCGAAGACCAGCGCCAGAAGCTGACCTTCGAATATAAAGACATCGTCGGAAGCTCGCCGGCCATGCTCGAGGTCCTCTCGCTGGTCGACCGCATCACCGAAACCGCGGTCCCGGTCTGGATCTACGGCGAATCGGGAACCGGCAAGGAGATGATCGCCCGGGCCCTCCACTTCAACAGCTCCCGGGCCAAGAAGCCCTTCGTCAGCGAAAACTGTTCGGCCCTGCCCGAGACCCTGCTCGAATCCGAGCTCTTCGGCCACAAGCGCGGTGCCTTCACCCACGCCGACCGCGACAAGAAGGGACTGCTCGAATACGCCAATGGCGGCACGGTCTTTCTCGATGAGATCGCCGACATGAGCCCGACCATGCAGGCCAAGCTCCTGCGCTTTCTCCAGGAAGGCGAGATTCGCCCCCTCGGCTCCAATGAAATCATCAAGGTCAAGGTTCGGGTGGTTTCGGCCAGCAATAAGGATCTGCTGGTCCTGATCGGCGAGGGGAAATTCCGCGAAGATCTCTATTACCGGCTCAACGGCGTGACGGTGAGCCTTCCGCCCTTGCGAGATCGCCTCGAGGACATTCCGATCCTGGCCCGTCACTTTTTGAAGAAGTTCGCCAAGGATGAAAATCAAACGCCGCTCGAGATTACGCCCGACGCCCTGGAGCTCATGATGGCCCATCCCTGGCCGGGCAACGTCCGAGAGCTCGAAAACACCTTGCGCACCGCCGCCCTCTTTCATCAAAAGCACAAGCTCACGCCGAAATCCTTCAACTTCAAGAAAGTCTTTTTCGAAGAGGGCCCGGAGCCCACGGCCCCGGCTTCAGCCGGTTCCTCACGCAAGGCCGTGGCGGCCGGCGCCGGATCGAACCTTTCCGACGAGAAACGGATCCTGCTCAAGGCGCTCTACGACCAAGGTTATCACAAGGGTTTGGCGGCGGAGACCCTGGGGATCTCGCGGCGCTATCTCTACACCCAGATGATGCGCCACGGAGTGCCGATCAACCGAATCGAGATGAAGTCCTACGTCGAAACTCAGTTGGGATTGAGATGAAGCTTCGGAATCGCGTGAATCCGACTCGGCGTTCCGGCGGGTAGCAATCGGACGATGCGAAGCTTGAACTTTTTGGCAAGCTCCAGCCATTGCTCGTCGGAAAGCGGCTTCTCGGTGTCCAAGGAAAGCTCACCGGCCGGCCCAAAGTCGGATAGATTCACCCGAACGAAGAAGAACAGATCCTGAGGCGAGCCTTTCAGCGCGGCAAGATCGACCTTTTGGAGTGCTTCGATCGGGAAATCCCGATAGGTCGGATTGCGGCATTCCACCGTGACCGGCGAATCCGGGCGCGGAAGGTGGAGGATCAACCAAAGCAGCTTGTCCTGGGCCCAAGGTTTCTCTTGCTCGCTGGGCGGAATGAGAGCCTCGATCTCGCTGTCCGGAAAATTGCCGCAATTGATCGCCCGGACCCAAGTTTGAAGCAACGCGGCCTGGGTGCTGCTCACGCCGCTCACACCGACGTTGGAGGTCGTGGCGGTGGAGGTCGAGTTTCCAAGAGATTTGCTCGGCCCCGCGATTTTCCGCACCGTCGCATCGCCGTAGGCTTGGGTCGACTGGACCATCGGCCTTTCCACCACGACTTCGTGGATATCGGTCTCGCCCTCGAAGTCCAAGGCATAGTCCCGGTAAAACTGAACGTCGATGTCGCTGGAAGAGGATTGGGAGCCCAAGACTCCATCGCTGCCGCTAGCTCCGGCCACCACCACCGGCGGAGGGTTGTCGGCGCCGATTCCGCCGCCGGGCGGAGCCAAATCGCCACCGCCGGTGAAACCACCGGCGCAAGAGCTCAATAAGAAAAATAGGAAGAGGGACTTCTTCATGGGATCTGATGGATATAGTGATTTTGAACCGGTACTTGCATCAAAACAGGACCATCCGCGGAATCCTCCTCACCTTGTTCAGCCTGAGGAATCGGGCCGGTCGGCATTTGGAGTTCAACCGGTGGCTTATCCAAAGCATGGAGCAAGCGCAGGTATTGGAAAGGCGCCGGGTTCGGTCCCTTCGAGCAAGTGGCCAAGTCGTTGAACTCTTGCATCGAGGTGAAAGCGGTTGGGACGGTGACCGGAGTCATCGGCTGTTTCGAAACCAGGAAATAGTAAAGGTGATCGTCGAGCATTTCCTGCCCGCTCAAATCGGCCTCGCCCGAGCCATTGAGAACGAAATCGCGGTAGCGGGCCGCTGGCAGCAAGGCCGGACTCCAATCGTCCTTGGTCACCGCCAGCATCCAACCGATCATCTGAGTGCGATGCTTGGCGACGGTGGTAACCTCGCCGGGAGCTTCGCCCAAGTCGATCACCCGAAGCACGCGGCCTTGGCAATCGGTGCAGGGCTGTAATTCGCCGCCGCCTTCCGGTACTTTGCTAACCTTAGCCTTGGGGAAAAAAGCCGGATCCGATTCGCGGATCAGCCAATTCTCCGGCTCGTTGCCTTCGCCGGCGAAACGAACCGTCGAGTCGGTTCCACAGCCGCCGGCCAAGGGCTGATGATCGGATTGACTAGGAAGCGTACCGTCGGCGGCGTTGCTGGTGATCCCTACCCCGTCCATCGGGCCGCCGGCTCCCGGGCTCGAGCTGTCCAGCGCGCCGGTGCAGGCGAGCAAACTCAGGCCCAGCCCAAGCTTCAAAAAAAACTTGAAGAATACACTAATACTATATGATTTTATTGAACTTTTAAAAGAAACCCCGATCACGTGACGCCCCTTTTTCACCCGAGCCCTCGAGCACCCTTATTATCAGCAATTTTCTCATAAAAATTGCGGATTTTTCTCTTTTAAACCATCCCAGCCGACCCCCCCGAAATCGGCGATTTTTTAAGGCTTTCTTTTCCGATCCACTCTTCCACCGCTTG
>JBIOXX010000022.1:0-11385 GCA_044869875.1 bacterium
TTTCTCCATTGGAGTAATCTTTTAACGCTTGCTGTACTGCGTGCGCTTGCGGGCGCCGCGGAGGCCGTACTTCTTGCGCTCCTTGACCCGTGCGTCGCGGGTGAGGAAGCCGGCTTTGCGCAGCGGCTTGCGGTAGTCGGGGTTCATCGCGAGCAGGGCCCGCGAGATGCCGTGGCGCAGGGCGCCGGCTTGGCCGGAAAGGCCGCCGCCGGTGAGGGTTGCGTTGACGTTGAACTTGTTCATGTTGCCGGTCACTTCGAAAGGCTGGAGGATCACCATCCGGCTGGTCGAGCGGCCGAAGTAGCCTTCGAGGCCGCCTTCGCGGCCGTTGATGACGAATTGGCCGTCGCCGGGGCTAAGGATAATGCGGGCGGCCGAGCTTTTGCGTTTTCCGGTTCCATTGAATTTCTTGGTCGTGGCCATTAGGCTTTCCTATTCTATCAATCTCTAACGGGCTTGACGGCCGCGCAGGGTGTGAACTTCCGGGGTTTGAGCAGCGTGGGGATGATTGCTGCCGGCGTAAATCTTGAGTTTCTTGAGTTGGGCTTTGCCAAGGAAGGTCTTGGGCAGCATGCCCTTCACCGCGCGATAAATCAGGTCCTCGGGGTGACGCTTAAGCAGTGCCTCGGCGGTGAACTCTTTCAATCCGCCGATGTATCCGGAGTGATGAACGTAGACTTTCTGCTGAAGCTTATTCCCGGTCAGCTTGACCTCGCCGGCGTTGATCGCGACCACGAAATCACCGGTGTCCTCGTGGGGAGTGAAGGTGGCTTTGGTTTTTCCGCGGAGAATCAAGGCGATTTGACTGGCGGCACGGCCTAGGACCTGACCCTTCAAGTCGATCAATACCCACTTCCGGTTGGTTTTTTCTTTAACGAAACTCTTGGTCAGGCCCATATAAAACCTAATGCTTTCGGGTTGATAACATCGAAAATCAAAAAAGAGGCCGGATACTAGCCACACGCCAAATGCAAAGTCAATGAGAAAGAAAAATGGGCTAAGTGGGCATAAACTTTTGACTTTTAAGGTTTTTTGGCGCGGATTAGGATGCTCATAATGGGTGCAATTTGGGCAAAAATCAACCTCGCTTTCACCTTCCTGAAACACTTGATCCGGAAGCCCTTCCACCGGACCGGCTACCGCCTTTTCATGGAAAATTACCGGGCCGACCGGCTCCTGCCGCTCAGCTCGGTCGACAAGGACTGGCTGCTGCGCTTCTCGCGCTGCTTCAACTGCGGGCTTTGCGACTCGGCCTGCCCGGCGATGCTGAGCGTTCCCCGCGAGGAATTCCCCGGTCCGAGCTACTTGGTGACGACCTTGACCCGCTCGACCCCTGACTTCTGGGCGGCGCGAATCGACTTCAGCCTCTGCGAGGGTTGCCGGCGCTGCGAGGAGATCTGTCCCAATGAAGTGCCGGTGAAGGAAGCGCTGGAATTCATCGAAGCCAAGATGGTCAAAAGGACCGCCTCATGAAGTTGGCTCCGGCCAATGAAAAGTTGACCCGCGAGCTCGGGAAGCTTTTGCGCCCCGATCAAGTGAGCTCGGCCGATTCCCACCGCCTCAGCTATGGCCGCGATTCCAACAGCAAGGCCATGCTCTGGGTCCGCCAAAACGAAGTGAAATTTCCGCCTTGGGCGGTGGTTTGGCCCGAGACCAGCCGCGAGGTCGCCCAAGTCGTGGCTTTCGCCAATGAGCGGGGCCTGCCGCTGATCCCCTTCGGCGGCGGATCCGGCGTCTGCGGCGGGACCTGGGCCATCCACGGCGGCGTCGCCCTCGACATGAAACGGATGAACCGCGTCCTGAAAGTGAACACTCAGGCGATGGAAGTTCGGTCCCAGACCGGGATCAACGGCGAGATTCTCGAGCGCGAGCTCCAGCGCAAAAGTTTGACCCTTGGCCACTTCCCTTCCTCGATCTACGTCGCGACCCTCGGCGGTTACTTGGCCTGTCGCTCGGCCGGTCAATTCTCCTCGCGCTACGGCAAGATCGAGGACATGGTCGAGTCGATCGAGGTGGTTTTGGCCGACGGCGAGATCGTCGAGTTGAGCTCGGTGGCGGATTGCCCCGGAGCCCTCGATTTGAAGGAGCTCTTCCTCGGCAGCGAGGGGACGCTCGGCGTCCTGACCGAGGCGACGCTCAAGGTGAATCCCTTGCCGGAGAAGGATCTCTACTGGGGCTTTCAATTTCCCAATCTCGAAGCCGGGCTGAAGGCGATGCGCAAGCTCCTCCAAAGTGGGCTCAAGCCCTCGGTCCTCCGGCTCTACGACGAGCTCGACACCAAGATCTTCCTGAGTCACGGCGAAGAAGAGGCGGTGAGTTGGTGGCAAAGCCTGGTCGGGAAGAGGGCCGAACCCTTGCTCAACTGGACCAAGGAAGTTTCGCTCAAGTTTGCGCTGAAAAACCCCAGCCTGCTGCGCACCGGATTGAGCCTGCTTCCCCGGGATTGCCTCTTGATCCTGGGTTTCCAAGGTAAGACCGAGGAAGTGATGCGCTGGGCCCGCCGGGCCGGCGCGATCTGCGTCGAAGCCAAGGGCAAGGACTTGGGCGAAAAGCCGGGGCGCCGTTGGATTGAGCACCGCTACAGCGTTTCCTATAAGCTCTCGCCGCTCTTCGACGCCGGCTATTTCGCCGACACGATGGAGGTCGCCACCACCTGGGACCGCTTGGGCGAGCTCTACGATTCGATCCGTCAGGCGATCGGGCGCCAGGCCTTGGTGATGGCCCATTTCAGCCACGCCTATCCCGAAGGCTGCTCGATCTATTTCACCTTCATCGCCTACCGCGAGAGCGAGGCCGAGAACGAAAAGCTCTACAACCGGATCTGGCGCGAGGCCCTCAAGGCCTGCGTCGCCGCCGGCGGCACCATCAGCCATCATCATGGCATCGGAATACTGAAGGCCGAATTCATGCCGGCGGAGTGGGGCCAGGCCTGGCCCTGGCTCAAGTCGATGAAGGCGGCGCTCGATCCGCAGAATATCCTCAATCCCGGAAAGCTGGGGTTCGCCGATGCTTGAGATCGACGAAATTTCGCTCCTGGTCACCGCCGACACCGATGTGGCGGTGGCCGAATTGGAAGAGCAGCTCGATCGAGAGGGCTTCACCCTCAATTACTTCGCCTGGCCCGATAATCGGGTTCTGCTGGCCGAGGCCTTGAGCCGCCGCCTGCCCAATCTCTACGGCCCGGCCTTCGGCGGCATCGAGGATCTGGCCCTCCAAGTGAAGTGGGCTCAAAACAGCGGCGAGGTCTTCTGCAACGTGGCGACCCCCCGGTCGGCCGCCGGGCCCAGCCTCAAGAAATTGGCGGTCGGCTCCAGCGATTGGTTGGGCCTGCCGATCCTCGCCGTCCTCCGCATCTTTCCCAAGCCCGAGGCTAAGGCGCAGCTCTTCGCCGCCTTCGTCCGCCAGGAGGGTTTGGAAGCTTTTCTCCGCGTCCTGCAGCGCTCGGGGTTGGCCTTGCCGCTGAGCGCCAAGATCGAGGCCGCCGCGGCGGCCGATCATTTCGCCGGCGTTGGCCTCTTCGAGACGGTTTGGGGCGGCGCGACCTGGGGTCCGAGCGAAGAAGTCGAGGCCCTGCTCGAGGAAGTCGAATCCGGAATTCTGGCCAAAGGCGGCCGGCTTTTGGAACTGAAGGCAAGCTCCAATGAAGAAAAAATCGCCCGGCTGCTGCACCGGGCGGCGGGGAGCGAATTGGAAAACCGGATCGAAAAGTCGGAAAGCCGCTTGCCTTCGAGCCACCGCCGCTTGATGGCCCGTCTCAAGGAGGGCGCTTGAGAAGTAGCCTCAAAAAGATGATGGACTACTGCACCTTCTGCCCGAAGATGTGCCGTTTCAGCTGCCCCACCGCCGAAGCGACCCAGGTCGAGACCTTCACTCCCTGGGGCAAGATGGAGATCGGCCGCTGGTTGGTCGACAAGACGATTCCTTTAAGCCAAGATTTGGCGGCGGCGCTTTATCAGTGCACCAACTGCCTCCATTGCCAGCGTTACTGCGAGCACGACAACGACGTTCCCTCGGCCTTGGCCGAAGTCCGGCGGATGGCGGTGGAGAATTACGCCGCTCCGCCCCAAGTTTACGAAGTCGAGAGCCGCTTCGCCCAGGCCAACAATCCCTACGGCCGCGACCTTTACGCCGAAGCCCGGGCTCATTGGCCGGCGGCGGTGAGCGAGGGTTGGGGCGAGGTGTTGTTCTTTCCTTCCTGTCATACTCTGCGCCATTTTCCCCAAAGGCTCGGCACCTATTTCGAGATCTTTCGTAAGCTCGGCGTCGAGGGCGTCCAGCTGATCGAGCCCGACCTCCAGTGTTGCGGCGCGCCGCTCGACGCCTTGGGTTTCGCCGGCGAGTTCCAAGAGGTCGCCGAGGTCCAGTATCACGCCTTGAGCCGCTTCAAATGGGTCGTCACCGATGGGCCGGAATGCGGCCACATCTTGAAAAAACGCTATCCCGAGCTCTCGCTGCCGCTGGGTAAGCAGGCTCTTCACTTGATGGAATTCCTGGCGCCTTATTTTCTCAATTCGAACTACCGCAGCCGGGGCAAGGCCAAGGCCCGCATCGCTTATCACGATCCGCCCTATCTGAGCCGTTACTTGGGACTCAGCGAGCTGCCGCGGCGCCTGCTCGGCGAGCTGACCGGCTTCGCGCCGCTGGAGCTGGCTTGGAGCGGCGAGGACAGCTTGAGCGCCGGGACCGAGGGGGCCTATGGCTGGATTTTTCCGGAAGCCGCCGAAAAGATCGCCCACCGGACGGTGGAGGAAGTGGAGAGCCGGGGCATCGGCAAGCTCCTCACCGCCGATCCCTTGGAGGAAGCGATGTTCAAGTCGCTGGAGCCGGAATTCGAGGTCCAGGATTTCTTCGAGTTTCTGAACGAACAACTCTTGTCCGAATAAATGATGGAAGAGATCTGTTTCATCGTGAATCCGGCTTCGCGCAGCGGCAAAAGCTGCCGCTTGATTGCGCGGCTGCGCCAATATTTGGAGCGGCATTTGCCGAAGAGCGAGCTGCGCTTTACTGAAAGCCCGAATCACGCCACCGAGCTGGCTCGGCAGGCCGCCGAAGAGGGCTATCGCCGCTTGGTCTCGGTCGGCGGCGACGGCACTTTGAACGAGGTCGCCAATGGCGTCTTGGACCTTCCGGTCAAGAAGCGGCCGGCCATCGGCGTCATCTCGACCGGCACCGGCGGTGATTTCGTCCGCCGGCTCCGCGAGCTCTATTCCTTTCCCAAGGATTTTTCCTGGCTGCGCCGGCCCGGCGAGGCGGCGATCGACGTGGGCGCGGTGGCGATGGAGGATCTCCAGGGCCGGGCTTCGAAGCGCCATTTTCTCAACGTCGCCGATGCCGGCATCTCCGGCGAGGTGGTCCGGCGGGTCAATGCCTCGTCCAAGCGCTTCGGAACCTTGGAATACCTGGTCGCCACTTTGCGGAGTGTCCGGAGTTATGCGCCGCCCCGGGTTTCGGTTTCGATCGAAGATGCCGTGGGCCGGGTCGAGCATCGGGAGATCGATCTGCTTCTGACGGTGGTGGCCAATGGCCGCTATTTTGGCGGCGGGATGTGCATTGCACCTCAGGCCGAGTTCGATGATGGGCGGCTCGACTTCCTCGTCGCCGACCGCTTGCCCTATACCTCGCTCCTGGCCCAATTGCCTCGGGTCTACCGCCGGCTCCGCTTCGACCACCCCAAAGTTCACTACAGCGAGGGTCAGGCCTTGAGTTTAGAGGCCGTGGCTGGTGAAATCCCTCTCGACCTGGATGGCGAGTTTTTCCGGGTCCGAAAAGCCGCCTTCCGGATCCTGCCGCAGGCATTGAGGGTTTTGGTCCCGTTCGTGTCATCCTGAGCGAAGCGAAGGACCCCATACCCACCAAGGCAGTAGGAGGCCCTTCGCTTCGCTCAGGGTGACAGCTCCGAGATTGACACCCTATAAACCCTGTGTATTAATGCGCCGGCCTTAAGCAGGCCTAACCTATGGAGTTTTAACGAATTATGTCCTTACGCCTCGCCCTCAACGGCTTCGGCCGGATCGGCCGAACCATCTTCCGCCTTGCCGCCAAGGATCCCGACGTCCAGATCGTCAAGATCAACGATCTCGCCCCGACCCAGGAATTGGCCCATCTGCTGAAATACGACTCGGTTCACGGCCGTTTCGAAGGGAAGGTGATGACCAGCGCCGACCACATCGAGGTCGACGGCAAAAGCATCGAATGCACCAAGACCGCCGATGTCACCAAGCTCGAGTGGAAGGGCGTCGATATCGTCCTCGAATGCACCGGCCGGCTCGACGGCAAGGCCGACTGCGTGAATCACCTCAAGGGCGGAGCCAAGAAGGTCATCATCAGCGCTCCGGCCGACGATGCCGATTTGACCATTGTCTACGGCGTCAACCATGCCAAATACGATCCGGCCAACCACCACATCGTGTCTAACGCCTCCTGCACCACCAACTGCTTGGCTCCGGTGGTTCAGGTACTCGAAGAAAATATCGGGGTTAAGCGCGGCGTCATGACCACCGTCCACAGCTACACCAACGACCAGCGGATCATCGACGGCGCCCACAAGGATCCGCGCCGGGCCCGGGCCGGGGCTCTCAACATGATTCCGACCACCACCGGCGGGGCCAAGGCCATCGGCTTGGTGTTGCCCCAACTCAAGGGCAAGCTCGACGGCATGTCGATCCGGGTGCCGACGCCCAACGTCTCCCTGGTCGATTTCGTGGCTGAGCTCAAGTCCGATACCGACGCCAAGTCCGTCAACGCTCTCTTCGAGAAGGCCGCCGCTTCGGGGCCGCTCAAGGGTATCCTCGATTTTTCGACCGAGCCCTTGGTCAGCACCGACTATAACGGCTCGCGTTTCTCCTCGGTGGTCGACGGCCTCTCCACCAAGGTGATGGATGGGAACCTGGTCAAGATCCTCTCCTGGTACGATAATGAAACCGGCTTCAGCCAACGGATGATCGACTTGTCCAAGTACATCGGCAAGAGCTTGTAGGATGATGAAAAGCCTTCAAGAACTGGAACTCAAGGATAAGCGCGTTTTCGTGCGGGTCGATTTCAATGTCCCGCTCGACAAGCAGGGCGGGATCCAAGACGACGCCCGCATTGTCGCCAGTCTGCCGACGCTGCGCTACGCCTTGGAAGCCGGCGCCAAGGTCATCGTCGCTTCCCATTTGGGCCGTCCCAAGGGCCAGCCCGATCCTAAGTACAGCTTGATGCCGGTGGCGGTTCGTCTTTCGGAGCTGCTGGAGCGCGAGGTGACTTTCCCCGAAGATTGCGTCGGTGACGCGGTGAAGAAACTGATCACCGAAATGCGCGAGGGCGAGATCATCCTTTTGGAGAATCTGCGTTTCCACCCCGAAGAAGAAGCCAACGATCCGGTCTTCAGCGAGCGTTTGGCGGCCTTGGCCGACGTCTACGTCAACGACGCTTTCGGTACGCTTCACCGAGCCCATGCCTCGACGGTCGGCATGGTGCCCTTGGTCAAGGAGAAGGCGGCCGGTCTCTTGGTTTTGAAAGAGGTTCAAGTTTTGAGCCGGCTGCTTCACGAGCCGGAGCGGCCTTTCATCGCGATTTTGGGTGGGGCCAAGGTTTCGGACAAGCTCGGCGTGATCGAAAACCTGCTTCGCTTGGTCGATGGGCTGCTGATCGGCGGCGCGATGGCCTACACTTTTTTGAAATCGAAGGGCATCGAGGTCGGGAATTCGCTGGTGGAAGATGCCAAGGTCCACACCGCGGCCAAGCTTTTAGAGCGGGCCAAAACCAAAGACATCCGTTTTGAATTGCCCCAGGACCACGTTGTCGGAAAAGAATTGAAAGCCGGCACCGATTTCAAGACCACCTCCGGCCCCAATATCCCCCAGGGCTGGATGGGTCTCGACATTGGACCCAAGACCGTCGAGGAGTTCACGGCCCAGATCGCCAAGGCCAAGACGGTGCTTTGGAACGGCCCCTTGGGCGCTTTTGAAATCCCGCCCTTCGAGAAGGGCAGCGTCGAAACCGCCCGGGCCCTGGCGGCCTGTTCGGGAATGACGGTGGTCGGCGGCGGCGATTCGCTGGCGGCGGTGAAGGCCGCCGGGGTCGGCGAGAAGCTGAGCCACCTCTCGACTGGTGGCGGCGCGACTTTAGAATTTCTTGAGGGCAAAACCTTGCCGGGGCTGAAGGCCCTGGAAATAGAGAGCGCAACGTGATTCCTGATCTTCGCCGGCCTCTGATCGTCGGCAATTGGAAAATGAACAACACCGTCGCCGAGGCGATCAAGCTGGTCACTTCGCTGAAGAACCTCATCGCCGACTACGCCCACATCGACGTCGCGGTGGCGCCGCCCTATACCGCGCTCTACTCGGTCTCGATCGCGCTCTCCGACACCAATATGGCTCTGTCGGCCCAGAATATGTTTTGGGAAGAAGAGGGCGCTTACACCGGCGAGATCGCCGGGCCTTTCCTAAAGGAAGTCGGCTGCGAGTACGTGATCCTCGGCCATTCGGAGCGGCGGAACATCTTCGGCGAGACCGACAAGATGGTGAACCAAAAGCTCCAGGCGGCGCTGAAAAGCGACCTAATCCCAATACTTTGCGTCGGCGAGGGCCTGGCCCAACGCGAGAAGGGCACCACCCTCGAGGTGATCGAGGCCCAGCTCAAGGCCGACTTGGACGACGTGGCCATGCACGATTTTGAAAAGATGATCTTGGCCTACGAGCCGGTTTGGGCTATCGGCACCGGCCGGACGGCGACGCCGGCGCAGGCCGGCGAGGTTCACCACTTCATCCGAAGCTGGCTGACCAAGCATTACGATGCGCCCACCGCGAACCGGGTCCGGCTGCTTTACGGCGGCTCGGTGAACCCGGACAACGCGCCGGCGCTGATGAAAGAGACCCACGTCGACGGGCTCTTGGTCGGAGGGGCCTCGCTCGATGCCGAGTCCTTTGCCAAGATCGTCAAGTTTGAAGAGAGGATGAGCTAGATGGAAACCGCAATTTTGATCGTGCACTACGTGGTGTGCGTGTTTTTGGTGATCGTGATCCTGCTCCAGGCGGGGAAGGGCGCCGACATGGGGGCGGCCTTCGGCGGTTCCTCTCAAACCGTCTTCGGATCGCGGGGCGCGGCGACCTTTCTCAGCAAGCTGACCACCGGCGTTGCCATCGTCTTCCTCATTACCTCGGTTTCCCTCGCCAGCATCTCCCGCAAGCGCACCCGGTCCTATTTCGAGACCGCCACCGATGCGGCTCCGATTTCGACCCCGATGCCAGGCGCCACACCCGCAGTGCAGGCCGTCGCTCCTGCGGCGACTCCAGCTGCCAAGCCAGCCGCCTCGCCGGTTCCCTAAACGGGATACAATTGACTTCAACAGAGGGTTTTGAATAGGTAAATCCGAAATAGACGAGCCGCGGTGGTGGAATGGCAGACACGCATGTTTGAGGTGCATGTGGAGAAATCCGTGGGAGTTCGAGTCTCCCCCGCGGCACAGGATCGAAAGCCCCGTCCAAAGACGGGGCTTTTTTTTGTCTTCAGAAGGTCGGCGCTTTTGGTTACCATAGGTGTAGGACGAATCTGCTTTTTTAAAGAGGAGGTCCTATGCACATTGAGCTGACGGCCAAGGAGAAACAATACTTGGAGAGCATGCTGATGCATCATATCCGAGAATTGAGCCGAGAAATCAGCCACACCGACAGCCGCGATTTCCGCGAAAATCTAAGAGAAGAAGCGGAAGTCCTGCGGGTCCTGCAGACGAAGCTAGAGCGGGAGATGGCGCTGGCCCACTAGCGGTAGTTGAGCGCCACCCAAAAGCTGTAGACGTTGCACAGGGCGTGGAACAAGGCCCCGGCCGTGATGGCCCCGGTCCGTTCCCGAAACCAGCCGAAGAGCAGGCCTGGGAAAAAGATCGAAAAATGCCACCACTGAAGCACGATCATGCTGTGCGACAGGGCGAAGAGGAAGGCCGTGACGACCAAGGCCCAACCGACCGGCGCGCCGAATAGCTTCCACCGCCGGCCCCAGATCCGGTTGAACTGGGTCTGCATATAGCCCCGATAGAAAAACTCCTCGGGGATTCCCACCAGCAAGAAATGATAGAAGAAGGCCTTGCCCAGTCCTCGGTAATGCCCGCCGGTGTAATGGCCGTGAAAGGCCCAATCCTGGAAGTAGCGGTTGCCGACTTCGATCAGCGGGAAGACGATCGCCGAAACCAGCAAAACCCAACCCAGGGACTTCAACAATTGCCCCCCGGTGGTTTCGAAAAAATCGATCCGCTCCCGCCGTTTCCAGAGAACGAACACCGGAACGTAGATCAAGAGGATCCCGGTGAAGAGCATCAGGTTTTCATGGAAGAAGGGAATGCGCTGCAGCTCGAAGAGCCCGCGAGTCGCCAGCATCGTGAAGAACCAGACCCAGAGGGTTTGGCGAAGGAGCCGTCGGGTGTCGAGCTCGGGCTGGGCTGGGCTCGGGACGGAGGGCGGGCTCATGAGGCCGGAGCCTCAGGGGCCACCGGCGGAGTGGGCAGCGGCTTGCGCTTCCAGAGGTAGATGTAGATTCCCAGGCAAGCCGAGAAGAAGAGGAAGCTCATGATCTGGGCGGTCGAAATCGTGTTGTGAAAATAAACCCCGCGGTCGGTGTCGCCGCGGAACAGTTCGATGACGGTGCGGATGACCGCGTAGAGCATCAAATAACTGAGGATGATCTGGCCCTTGAACTTCTTGTGGCGGTCGATCCAGTAGCAAATCAAAAACATGACGATGGCGGCGGCCATGCTCCAAATCTGGGTCGGCCAGAGCGGCACGCCCGGAAACTTATAGCCGGCATCGCCCTGGCGGTTGTTGAAAATGACGTAGAGCAGCCACTCGCCGTGGCGGTGAGGGCTGGGCTTGCCGTAGCAGCAGCCGGCCAAGAAGCAGCCGAGGCGGGTGCAGAAATCCACGATCGGGAAGGCGAAAAGCGCCAAGAAGTCGAGGTAGGCCAGGGTGTCTAGCTTTCGCCACTTAAGGTAGGTGATCGTGCCGATGCCGATACCGAGGAAAGCGCCGTAGCTGACGAAACCGCCGCGCCAGATCTGCCACATGTGAGTCGGGTGCTCCCAATAATAATTCGAATAGCCGGGCGAGGCGTAATAAGGCCCCTCGACGAAGATGTGGAAGACCCGCATCCCAATCACCGCCCCGATAGTCGCGATGATTCCTAAATCCAAGGCCACCACCTGGGAAAGGCCCCGTCCCGGCGCCAACTTGTAAAGGGTGGTCGTCGCCAAAAGCGAGGCCACCATCAGCATGAAGGCGAAGCTGGGGACGGCGAAATCCGGGCTGTAATAGAGAAAGGGTCGCATGGGGTTATAAACCTAACGTTTATCCTTCACTTTGGAGTCGAGGAAAAGCACTTTTACGGCCAGAAAGATCGCCCCGCAGGTGATGGCGC
>JBIOXX010000023.1:0-5897 GCA_044869875.1 bacterium
CGCTTGGATTTGCAGCGAGGCGGCCGAGCAGGAACCAGCGGGTGGCTCGAAAGGCCGTTCCGGCCACAGTCATGGCGAAGAGGGCGACCGGATCGGTGGCTTGTTCCAAAAAGCGGCTTAAAAGAATTTCCGATCTTGGGCCAAGCTCGCCTTCGCCGCGAAGGGCGGCCAAACGGGTTCGAGCTCGCTCCCGAATCGACGGCGAAAAAGCGAAGTCACGGCTGAGCTCGGAGTAAAGGGGGACAGCGAGGTCGTCACGTCCGTCACGGACGATGCGCCCGGCCAGGGAGAGCAGGCCTTCGCCGCGCAAACCGGGATCGCGTTCGCGGCGCAGCAGGACGAGCTCCGGTAAATCTAATTGGCTTGGCCCCCGAATGCCATCGACCAATCGATACCTCGAAAGAAGGTCAGAATATTGAAGGTGAAGGCTTGTCGAAGTCCAGCCGAAAAGGTTGTGCCGACAAGAGGCTTGCCTCTTTCGCCCCGGCATTCGTAGAGATCCAGCCGGATGGAAGCGCTCCCGACCTATGTCTCGGTTTGGCTGCCGGTGCCTCGGCGCCTGGCCTTTACCTACGCGGTTCCGGCCGAATGGGCCCCGCTGAAGCCCGGCTCGCTGGTGGTAGCGCCGCTCGGCCGACGGCAGAGCGTTGGCATCGTCGCGGCGGTTGGTGTCCAGGCCCCGCCGGAGCTGGAGGAGATCAAGCCGCTCCTCAGCCGAGTGCCCGAAACTTGGGATCTCTCCGAAGCTTTGCTCCGAGTCCTCCAATGGAGCATCGGCCATTATCTGGCCCCGCCCGGCGAGGCCTTGCGAGCCTTTCTTCCGCCGGCCCTGCTTCGGGGGAAGGGACCCGACCCGGCCAAGGCCCGGCTGCGGGAGATTCCCGATTTTGAAATTCCTATTCTTCCCGAACCCAACGCCGAACAAAACCTAGCCATCGAAGCGATTTTGGCTCAGCCCGAGGGCTTTCAGGCTTATTTGCTCCACGGCATCACCGGCAGCGGTAAGACCGAGGTCTATCTCCGGCTCTGCGCCGAATTCCTGCGCCGCGGCCGCTCGGCTCTCATCTTGGTGCCGGAGATCGCCTTGACTCCCCAAACCCTGAGCCGCTTTGCCGCCCGCTTTGGCAAGGGCGTCGGCTCCTATCACTCGGCGATGACCGAAGCCCAAAGGTTGAAAACCTGGGTGCAGGCCCGGAGCGGCGAGATCCGGCTCTTGGTCGGCACCCGCTCGGCGGTAGCGCTTCCCTTGCAAAATCTAGGTCTGGTGGTGGTCGATGAGGAGCATGACTCGAGCTACAAGCAGGAGGAGCGTTTTCGCTATCAGGGCCGGGATTTGGCGGTGCTGCGGGCGAGGGAGGAGGGCATTCCGGTGGTCCTGGGCTCGGCGACGCCCTCGCTCGAAAGCATGGAGAACGCCGAGCGCGGCAAGTATCGGCTCCTCCATCTGCCCGACCGCGCTACCCGCGGCTCACTGCCAAAAATCCGCCTGGTCGACCTGAAGAATGAAGCTCCCGATCCCGAAACTCTGCTTGGCCCGAGCCTGGCGGCCAGCTTGGAAGCGACCATCGCTCGGGGCGAGCAGGCTCTACTTTTTCTCAATCGCCGCGGCTTCGCGCCCTTTCTGCTCTGCCGGGGCTGCGGCGAGGCACCGCTCTGCCCCAACTGCGATATTTCGCTCACCTACCACAAGCGGCCATCGGCCATGGTCTGCCACTATTGCGAGTACCGCTCGCCGCCGCCCGAGATTTGCCCGCGCTGCTCGGCCGATGAGCTGCAGGCGATGGGCAGCGGCACCGAGCGACTCGAGGAGGTCTTGGCCAAGCGCCATCCGGCTTGGCGCATTGCCCGGCTCGACCGTGACGTCAGCTCCAGCCGCCAGCGGACCGAGGAGATTTTGGGAAACTTCGCCAAGGGCGAGATCGATCTCTTGGTCGGCACCCAGTTGGTGGCCAAAGGCCACGACTTCAAACGCCTTACCTTGGTGGGGATTCTGCTCGCCGACAGCACCTTGCATCAGCCCGACTTCCGGGCGGCCGAACGGCTCTTCCAGTTGGTTACCCAAGTCGCCGGCCGGGCCGGCCGCCACGATTTGCCGGGTGAGGTCTTCCTTCAGACTTTTCGGCCCGAGCATTACGCCATCGCCGCGGCCTTGGACCAAGATCCGCGTCGCTTCTTCTTGCACGAACGGGAGCACCGGCGGGACGCCGAGTATCCGCCCTTCCACCGCTTGGTCCTGCTCCGCTTCAGCGGCAACCAGGCAAGCCGGGTCGAGAAGGCGGCGCGGGAGCTTGGCGAGGATCTGCGAACTATCTTCAAGCGTCATGCCGAGGTCAAAGTGCTGGGCCCGTCGAAGTCGGCCTTGGAGAAGCTCCGCGGAAAATACCGCTGGCAGCTTTTGCTCCGAACTTCCAAATACGAGGTCATGCGCCGGGTCCTTGAAGAAAAGCTTGGCCCGATGGAAAAATCCCTCCCCGCCGGCGTTGCCCTCCACGTCGACGTCGACCCGGCGGGCTCTTTTTAAAGCCCCTTGCACGTCTCGGGCGGCTGTAGGAAGAATAAGGCATATGCTAGAGATCCTGAAATACCCCGACAAGCGCCTGCGCGAAAAATCCCAGGCGGTGAACCCTGAAGAGATCGGCAAAGCCTACTTCCAAGAGCTGCTCGACGAGATGTTCCAAGCGATGTATGCCGCGCCGGGCGTGGGTTTAGCGGCGGTGCAGATCGGGGTCCTGAAACGGATGATGGTTCTCGACATCGGCATCAGCGAGGGCGAGCTGATCGTGCGCGATCCCAAGGTGCTGATCAATCCGACCTTCAAGCTTCGCGAGGGCGAGGTTGTTTGGGAAGAAGGTTGCTTGAGCTGTCCTGACCTGGTCGTTCCGGTCAAGCGAGCCCAGCGGGTAGTGGTCGAGGCTCTCGACCGCGAGGCCAAGCCGATCTTGCTCGAAGGCCAAGATCTCTTGGCGGTGGCGCTGCAGCATGAGGTCGATCACATGGACGGCATCCTCATCCTCGACAAGCTGAGCCGGCTCAAGCAAGAGCTCTACCGCGACAAGGTGAAAAAAGGTCAGACGGTGGTGCGGTAGATGGCCCGCTACGTCTTCATGGGTTCGCCCGAAATCGCCGTGCCTTCGCTGCAGGCCTTGCAGGCCGCCGGCCATGAAGCCCTGGCGGTCGTGACCCAACCCGACAAGCCCAAGGGCCGCGGCCAGGTGTTGAGTCCGCCGGCGATCAAAGTCGCCGCCGAGGGCCTCGGTATTCCACTGCTCCAGCCCGAAAAGTTGAAGGGCAACCTCGAGCTCTTCGCCGAGCTGCGGCGACTGCAGCCGGAGTTGATCGTCGTCGTCGCCTACGGCAAGATCCTGCCCGCTGAAATTTTACAAATCCCCGAGATTTGTTGCGTCAATCTCCACTTCTCGCTCTTGCCGAAGTATCGCGGCGCCTCTTGCGTAGCCTACGCCCTACTCGAAGGCCAGGCCGAGAGCGGTGTGACCACCATCGTGATGAACGAGGGTCTCGACACCGGACCGATCCTGCTGCAGTGGAGCGAGCCGATCCAGCCTGCCGACACTGCAGGAACGCTCTCGGCCCGCCTTGCCGAATTGGGCGCCCAAGCCTTGGTCCAAACGGTGGCGGGCTTGGAGCGGGGGAACATCCAGCCCAGCCCCCAAGACGAGGCCGAGGCCAGTTTCGCGCCTTTGCTCAAAAAGGAAGAAGGTCGGATCGACTGGTCGCGGCCGGCCTCGGAGATCTTCAACCGCTACCGCGGATTGAGCCCCTGGCCCGGCGCCTTCACCTTCCTCCTCGGGAAGCGAATCCTCCTGACCGAGTTGGCGCTGGCTTCGGAGTCAAGCGCCCAAAACCGCCCCGCCGGATCGGTTTTTCGTGACGAACAGGGCCGGATCGCGGTTGCGGCTGGCCAAGGCAGCATCGAGCTGCTGCGGGTCAAGCCCGAGGGAAAAAGCGTTTTGAGCGCGGCCGAATTTATGCGAGGCTGGGCTGGGAAAGAAGCGACCTTCTCTTATGCCTAAGCTCATCGCTCCATCGATCTTATCCGCCGATTTCTCCCGTTTGGGAGAGGAAGTTCGGGCCGTCGAGGCGGCCGGCGCCGACATCATCCATTTCGACGTGATGGATGGACACTTCGTTCCCAACATCACCGTCGGTCCGCTGGTCCTGGAAGCGGTCCGCAAGATCACCAAGCTGCCGATCGACGCTCACTTGATGATCGACCATCCCGATCAATACGTTCCCGACTTCATCAAGGCCGGCGCCAACTACGTCAGCGTCCACGTCGAGGCCTCGCGTCATTTGCATCGTTCGGTGCAGTTGATCCGCAGCCTCGGTGCCAAGGCTGGCATCGCCCTCAATCCCCACACCCCAGTGGCTTCGATGGGCTACATCCTCGATGAAGTCGACTTCATTTTGATAATGACGGTCAATCCCGGCTTCGGCGGCCAGAAGTTCATTCCCGCCGCCTTCAAGAAGGTCGAAGAGCTCGATAAGATGCGCCGCGAGCACGGTCTCAAGTTCCAGATCGAAATCGACGGCGGCATCAAGGTCGAGAACATCGCCGAAGTTTCCAAGGCTGGCGTCGACATGTTCGTGGCCGGCTCGGCCATCTTCAACGGTGGCGACTATGCCGCCACCATTCGACAAATGCGCAGCGCCCTCGGCGCCTAAGCCCATCCCCTTCAAATTCTAGGATTTAGCGAGCAGCCGCCTCCGCCACCAAACTCAGCGCCGTCGAGCGGGTTGCCGCCGGTCGGAGTCGGGTCGCAAGCATCGCCTAGGCCGTCTTGATCGCGATCGAACTGATTGGGATTGGATTTATCGGGGCAGTTGTCGCCGCCCGCGCCGTCGTTGGGAATGCCGTCGCCATCGGGATCGTCATTCGGTTCTTCGCTGGGTTGCGGCGTCGGCACGCTCGCCAGGCAGGCCACGACCGAGTCGCCGCAATCGACCGGACAATTTTCTTCGCCGGAATCGCAGAGGAGATCGCCGCAGAGATTGGGGCAGTCCTCCGGACAGTTGGCGTTGTTTTCGGCGCCATCACAAAGCAGATCGCCGCAGGGGCCGCAATCTTGGGGGCAGAACTCGGCATTTTCGTAAGGATCGCAATTCAAGTCGCCGCAATCGCCGCAGTCGGCGGGGCAAGCTTGGCCGTCTTCACCGCTGCCGCAAGCGCAAAGGAAGTCGCCGCAAATCGCCTGAGTCCTGGCCTCCGAAAGGGGAAGGAGGAGGAAAGCAAACAAAATGAGGCAAGGGACTTTAGCCACGCACGCACCAAACCGGGAACTCTTCGGTTCGCGGTGCATTGACGGCGCCGAAGTTGACATCGACGATATACGCCCCCTCCTCCTGGGTGGCCGTCAGTTCCAGGGCCGGCGTGGCGCTCCAGAAGGTGCTCTGATTGGTCTCGAGCTCAAAGGGATGTCCCTGGGGAAGCTGGAAGTTAGCTCCGCAGTTCCCGGAGCCGCAACTTATCCGGAATTCGGTCAGGCTAAGGAGTTCGTGGGCTTCGGGCAGGCGCCAGCCGCCAATCCCCAGCCGGCCGTTGGTGATGGCGCCGACCGAGCTACTCAAGCAGCCTTCGACGGCTTGGGTCCATTCGAAAGACCCGCCGCGGGGCGCCTTGGTCCAGATGAGCCCGGTCGCCCGGTCCAGCACCGCTTGGTCATAGAATTCGGGCAGGACGGCGAAGCGTTTGGTGGCATCTTGGATGTAAGCCCAGGGTTTATTACCGGCTTGAGCCAAATTGACGGATAGAATCGACGCAAGAATGACGACGAGCGAAAACAATCTTTTCATAGGCGAGCCCCCTAATTAACCTCGATAAAATATTGTCAGGGGCGGGGCAGTCGATTGTCAATGGCGCTATTTAGGCCTTTTTCACC
>JBIOXX010000024.1:0-11931 GCA_044869875.1 bacterium
GCTTCCGCCGAAGATCAGCTTGAAATTCATCTTAAGCCCTCATACATCGTTTGACTTTCCCGAGGCTATAATGATTTATTTCAAAAGGCCTGAACGATGAATAAGGAGATGTTCCATGGCTAGCCCCAACGTCAAGATCGCCACCGATGCCAATTTCCAGAGCGAGGTCCTGGGTTCGGACCTGCCTGCGCTGGTCGATTTTTGGGCCGAATGGTGCGGTCCTTGCCGGGCCCTGGGTCCGCTGGTCGACCAAGTCGCCGACGAAACCCAAGGCAAGCTCAAGGTCTTCAAGATGAACGTAGACGAAAACCCCGACACGCCCGCCCAATACGGCGTGCGCGGCATCCCAACCCTGCTCCTGGTCAAGGGCGGCAAAGTCGTCGACCAACTGGTCGGCTCGGTGCCGAAGCCGACTTTGGATCAGTTCATCCAGAAATCGTTGTAAAACTTGTCATCCTGAGCGCAGCGAAGGATCTGCGACTGCCCTTCTTTGTAGGGGCGCCTGGGCTCCTTCGAATCTATCGGATATTTTAATGCTGCCGTGCTCATTTCCACCTTGGTGGGTATGAGATCCTTCGCTTCGCTCAGGATGACACTTTGCTTAAAACATATACCTCCTCGTCAACGCATTAGCCGCCAATCCCAAGCCGAGCAAGGACGTCAGCAGGGCCGAACCGCCGTAGCTGAAAAACGGCAGGGTCACTCCGGCCAGGGGCATTAGACCGAGCACGCCGCCGAGGTTGATCACGGTCTGCCAGAAGAGCAAGGCCGCGACACCGACAACCAGAAAAGCACCGAACTGATCCTGAAGCTTGCCCGCGCCCTGGAGCAAGAAGAACAGCAAAACGCTCAAACCCCCGAGCACCGCCGCTCCGCCGGCAAAGCCCCATTCCTCGGCCAGAACCGGAAAGACGAAGTCGGTGTGGCGCTCCGGCAAAAACTTGAACTTGTTTAAATCGCCCTTCAAGAAGCCCTTGCCCAGCCAGCGCCCCGAGCCGACCGCGATCTTCGATTGTAGGAGATGATAGCCCTTCCCCCGCGGATCGCTCTCGGGCTTGAGGAAGGTTTGGATCCGGCTCTTCTGATAGCCGCTTAGAAAATAGCGATAAGCGCCGGCGCCGCAAAGCGAGGCCAAGATCAATCCGAAGACGAGATAGCGGGCCGGCAAGCCGGCCAGGAAAAGAAAGGTCAGGCCGATGAGGCCGAAGAAGAGGGCCGAGCCGAGGTCGCGCTCGGCCAGAATCAAGGCCATCGGCAAGAGCACCAGACCCATGGGCTTGAGCCAAAAGCTCAGCCGGCGTTTCCCCACCGGCGCTTGGCTTTGAAAGTATTTCGCCAGCAAGAGGATGAGCGAGAGCTTGGCCAACTCGCTGGGCTGGAAACGAAGGGGCCCCAAGGCCAGCCAATTCTTCTGACCGCCGGAAGTCTTCCCGATCAGCACCACCAAAACCAATAGCAGCAAAGTGAACAAGTAAAAGGGCCAAGCCACCGCCAACAAGCGGCGGTAGTTGAAACTTTGAGTCAGCGCCAGCAAGGCCAAACCGATGCCAACCCAGGTGAGCTGGGAGCGGAAATACGGCGCCAGCGTCCCGTTGGCAGCGGTCGAGGCGCTATAGAGGTTGACCAAGCCGGCAGCGAGCAGCAGTAGGACCCATGCCAGTAGCGGCCAGGGGAAGAGGTAGAAAAGTTTTCGTGGTTTCGAAACCATGTTTATTTCGCCGTCACCGGGCGATCCTTAAAATATTCCATCATCACCTTCTGAGCGATCGGCGCCGCCACCGCGCCGCCGTGGCCGCCGTGCTCGACCAAGACCGCGACCGCAATCTCCGGTTTCTCGGCCGGGGCAAAGGCCACGAACCAAGCATGGTCGCCGGTCTTGCCCTTGGCGATCCCCTTGGCCAAGCTTTCGTGACCCACCACTTGGGCGGTGCCGGTCTTGCCGCCGACTTTGATACCGGGGATCTTGGCCTTGCCGCCGGTGCCGCCGCCTTCTTCCACCACCGCGACCAAGGTGTCGCGGAGCTTGGTGAATTCCTCGTCGGAAATTCCCCAGGGAAGAGGCTGGGCCTTAGGAGCATCGGGCTCGACTAAAAGCCGAGGTTCGATCTCCTTACCGCCGGACGCGAAACGCGCCATCATCAAGGCGTTTTGCAAGGGAGTCACCAGGTCGAAGCCTTGGCCAATGGCGATGCCAAGGCTGTCGCTGGGTGCCCATTTCTCCTTCCGAGTTTTTTCTTTCCACTCCCGGGTCGGGATGAGGCCTTCGCGCTCGGCCTCGCTGAGCAGCCCGGTCTTTTGTCCCAAGCCGAGGAGCTTGGCGTAATGGGCCAGGCGGTCGGGTCCCAATTTTTCGCCGAGCTTGTAGAAATAAACGTCGCAGGAAGAAATCAAGGCCCGCCGCAAATCCACCTTGCCGTGACCCTTCTTGTTCCAGCAGCCCCACTTTCTTCCGCCGAAGAGGTAATAACCGGGACAGTTGATCGTCTGCTGGAAGTCGGTCTCGTTTTCGGCCAAGCCGGCGATGGCGGTGACAATTTTATAGGTCGAGCCCGGCGGATAGGCGCCTTGGATCGGACGGTTGAGCATGACGTTGTCGGGATTGTCGCGGAGCTCCTTCCACAAGGCGGCGGAGATGGTTCCGGTCAGCGCCTCGGGGTCGTAGGAAGGACGGCTGATCCAGGCCAAGACTTCGCCGTTGCGCGGATCGAGCGCGACCAAGGTTCCGACCTTATCGCCGAAGGCCGCAACGCCGACCTCCATCAAATGGGCGTCGATGCTGAGGCGAAGCGTATCGCCGGCCCGAGCCGGAACCTCGCTGAGCAGACCCTCCATTCCCATTTCGCTCAAATCGGCCTCGCGGCCGAGGGCATCGACCAAGGTGCGCCGCGAGCCATCGAAGCCTCGCAGCTCGGCGTCGAAGGTTTTCTCGACGCCGGCGACGCCGACGTCGTCGCCGGGATTCACCCGGCCGGGCTCGCGTTTCTCCCACTCGGCCAATTCCTTTTCGCCGACTTCCCGGACGTAACCCAAAACGTGCCCGGCCTTGTCGCGGTAAGGATAGACTCGTTCGAATTGGACGACCAGCTCGACGCCGTTCAAATCCAAGTCGGTTTCGGCGCCGGCCCGAACTCGCGTCATCCGGGCCTTGATTCGAGCCACGTCATCGCGGCTCAGGTCTTCGGCCACCGTCACCGGTGCGAGCAACGAAGCTCCGCGCTTGGGTTGGAGCTTTTGGGTCAAAGTTTCGGCATCGGCTTGAAGCAAATAAGCCAAGCTCCGTTGAGCGACCTTCAAGTCCTTGACCTGGGCCAAGTTGAGACGAAGCGTGAATCTGGGACGATTGTCGGCCAAGACCCGGCCTTGGCGATCGAGGATTTTGCCGCGGGGGGCCGGGATCGGAATCTCGCGCAGGGTATTCATCCGGCTGAAGCGGAGATATTTTTCGCCGTTCAAGAGTTGGAGATCGGCCAATCGAAAAAGCGCGAGACCGAAGAAGAGCAGCACCAGGAGAGAGAATAGGCCGAGGCGGCGGCGGTCGACCTCCATCTCAAAGTCCCTTTTCGAGGCCGAAGGGCTTGCGGCTTAAACGCGAGCCCCGGTCCGAGAGCCAATCGGCGCGACGCAAATCGACATGGGTCCGGCGCGGCAGAAAGACCGAGAGACGGCGCAGCAGCCAAGCTGCAGTGAAGGAAAGCAGCGGCGCTCCGAAGAAACCGACTCCAAAAGTCACTAGCCCGCCGAGCCAATCCCGCCAATCCAAGAGCCAGATTCCGCCGTGACCCCAGCCAAGCAAGCCGTCAACCGCGATCGGCAGCGCGCTGAGCAGCGCCAACACCAAGGCCCTCTCCTCGGGCCCTTCCCAACGAAAGGAACGCCGCAAACCGAGACAGATCAGCCAAGCCAAGGCCCAGGGCCCGGCGAAAACAAAGACCGAGCTTAAAGAGAAAGCCGAGTAGGCCAAGGCCAGCAGGACCAAGACCAACCAAGGCCCGGCCCGCCGGACACCGCCGAGATAAGCTTGGGTCAAAACGATGGCCGCCCAGCTCACCGGAATTTGGGGAAGCGCCAAGCTCAGGCTCAAGCCAAGCAGACCCAGCGCCAAATATTTCAGCAAGTCTTTCATCCGTCCTTCGGCCTTTCGGTCAAAACCAAAACCTCTTCCAGCTTCTGCAGCTCAGCATAGGGTTGAACCTCGGCTTTCCAGAACAAACCCGAGGCGTCCTTTTCCACTTTCTCCACCACGCCCACCGGATAGCCCTTGGGAAAAACGCCGTCCTGGCCCGAAGTCAAGAGCAGGTCGCCGGCGAGAATTTCCTCGGAGCCCGAGACGTACTCGGCTTGGGTCATCCAGCGCTCGCGCTTGAGTCCCATTTCGCGGCGCAGGCCGACCAAGATTCCGCGGGCCCGAGTCCGGGCGGCGACGACGTCGACCGCGCTGTCCAAGTCGGTGATGAGAAGGACCTGGCTGCGGCCGGGACCGGCTTGCAAAACTCGGCCGACGATTCCGCCCTGGGCGATCACCACTTGATCGGGGGCGATGCCGTCCTCGCGGCCGGCGTCGATGGTCAGGCTGCGGCGCAGCGGCGAGGGATCTTGGCCCAGGACCCGGGCGACCTTGGCCTGAGGCGCCTCGATTCCACTTTCGGCGAAGAGCGCGGCCCGGGAGCGAAGTTGGAAATTTTCTTCGCGGAGCTTGAGCAGGTCGGTCTTGAGCCGCTCGCTTTCGGCCTTCAAGGCCTGGTTCTCGCGCTGAGCGCCGCGGAGCTCGGTCCAATGGCGGAAAAAGCCCTCGACTCGGCGGGAGGCGGCGCCGGCAAGCTTCGAGACCGGTCCAACCACGGCGATGGCCAGGCGCTGATCCCAGCGCGGCTCGTTGGTCTTCAGCCCGCTGCGGGCCAGATAAACCAAGAGGCCGACCAGAGCCAGGCCGGTCAATAGCCAGGAAATTTTTCGGCGCGGCGAAGACATGGGGTCATTCCCTTCCCCCCTCCTTTGTAAGGAGGGGGCAGGGGGAGGTAGAGCGTTGGCAATTAAACAGCAGTTGGCATCTTTGCCAACGATCTACCCCACCCTAACCCTCCCCTTACAAAGGGGAGGGAATAAGAAAAGACCTGGAAGAAGAAACTAATACGAGTTGACCGTGATGCCCTTGAGCTGATCGAGCTGGTCGAGAGCCTTGCCGGTGCCGTAGACCACCGCCGAGAGCGGGTCATCCGCGATCGTGACCGGCAAGCCGGTTTCCTCGCGCAACAGCACGTCGATGTGGGCGAGCAAGGCGCCGCCGCCCGAGAGCACGATGCCCTTGTCGACGATGTCGGCGGCCAGCTCCGGCGGCGTCCGCTCCAAAGCCACCTTCACCGCCTCGACGATGGCGTGAACCGGCTCGGCGATGGCTTCGCGGATCTCCTCGGAGTTGACCTCCATGACCCGCGGCACGCCGGCGACCAGGTCCCGGCCCTTGATCTCCATCGTCTTGATCTCGCCGTTGGGATAGGCGCTGCCGATCTCGATCTTGATCTGCTCGGCGGTGCGCTCCCCGATCAGCAAATTATACTTCCGTTTCAAATACTGGATGATCGCTTCGTCCATCTTGTCGCCGGCGACCCGGACCGACTTGGAATAGACGATTCCGGCCAGGCTGATCACCGCCACCTCGGTGGTGCCGCCGCCGATGTCGACGATCATGTTGCCCGAAGGCTCGGTGATGGGCAGACCGGCGCCGATCGCCGCGGCCATCGGCTCGTCGATCAGGTAAACTTCGCGGGCTCCGGCGCACTCGGCCGATTCGCGGACCGCTCGGCGCTCGACCTCGGTGATCCCGAAAGGAACGCAGATGATGATGCGGGGCCGAACCAAGGTCCGACGATTGTGGACCTTGCGGATGAAGTAGCGAAGCATCGCCTCGGTGATCTCGAAGTCGGCGATGACCCCGTCCTTCATGGGGCGAATCGCCTCGATGTTGCCGGGAGTCCGGCCCAACATGTCCTTGGCTTCCCGGCCCACCGCCAAAACTTTGCGCATCCCGCGCCCGTCTTTTTGCACCGCGACTACCGAGGGCTCGGCGCAAACCACGCCTTTTCCCTTCACGTAGACCAAGGTATTGGCGGTCCCGAGATCGATTGCGAGGTCGTTCGAGAACAGCCCTAAAATTGAATCGAAAATCATTAGAAATTTCGCCCTTTTACCACAAAAAATGAAAGGATAACCGAAGCTGCGCTTCCTTCAAAAAAAGGGAACCTGGAGGTCTCTTCGGCTACCAAGCCCCCCCTCCCAAGTCAAACGGGAAAGTGGGACTAAGGTGCTTTAAGGTGTTGCAATTTCAACGGTGGATCTTTAATAAGCGCGCGATGTTAGAACAAATGCGGAATCTTTCGTCGGTTTTCTCCAAAACCCTCCTTGGCGTCATCGCCCTAAGCTTCATCCTCTTTTACGGCTACAGCACCATCAACCGATCCAACCAGGGCGGAAGCGCTCTGATCGCGACGGTCAATGACGAGAACATCCCAGCGGCAAAATTCGTCCAAGGCGTGGAGAACCAAACCGAGATGATGCAGCGGTTCAACCAGGGCAATCTCGGGCCCGAGGTCCGGCAGATGATCGAGAGCCAAGTCCTGCAGCGCTTGATCCAAAACTTGCTGATGGCCCAAGCCGCCCACAAGATGGGCTTGCGGGTTCCGGATCAGGAGCTGGGCCAGGAGATCCGCCAAAATCCGACCTTTCAAAAGGACGGCCGCTTCAACCGCGAATTCTACCTGAACCAATTTTTACCTTTCTACGAAAAGACTTTCGGTTCCAACTTCGAGTATGACTTTCGGCAGGACTTGCTGGCCGAAAAGCTGCGCAAGGTCGTGGAGAGTTCGGTCGTCGTCACCCAAGGCGAGGTTGAAGCTCAATTGAAGGTCCAGAACACCCTGCTCAAGCTCCGCGAGCTCAGCATCCCGGTTCAAGGCCCCGGAGCTTTATCGACCGCCGACGCCCGCAAGCTGGCCAGCGATTGGATCGCCGCCCGCAAGGACAAGAAGCCGGTCGAAGCCCTCTTGGCGCCGCACTCGCTCAAGGAAATCGAGACCGAAAGCCAGAACCTGATCCAGCTTCAAGCCAGCTTCGGCCGCGAGGACTCGCTGGTCGTCCTGCAATGTCTCTTGGCGCTGAAGCCCGGCGAGGTCTGCGAGCAACCGATCCAGGTCGGGGCCAATCTCCAGGCTTTCCAACTTCTCGAACGTCAAGACAAGCCGGTGGATGCCGCCGCCCGCCAAACGGTGGCCCAGCAGCTCGAGATTGGGCAAAAAAGCCAGCTGATGGGCGGTTTTCTCGATCAACTTACCCGCAAGGCCAAGATTCAGACCTATTTAACAAAGCAATAGTCCATGTTAGGCAAATAGAGATGTCCTTCGTCGACCAAATCTACGGGGCCGGCGGGAAGGTCTATGAGGTTGGCGGCACCGTCCGCGACACCCTCCTCGGCCAGCCCGAGAAAGACCGGGATCTGCTGGTGACCGGCCTGCCCTTCGAGCGGCTCAAGACCCTGCTCAAAGCCGAGGGTCAGCTCTTCGAGGTCGGAAAGTCCTTCGGGGTCCTGAAATTCAAGCCCCGCGGCGAAGAGCGGAGCTACGACGTCGCCCTGCCCCGCACCGAAAAGTCAACCGGCGCCGGCCATCGCGACTTCGAAGTCCGCTTCGACGAGAAGCTGCCGGTCGAGGTCGACCTCCAGCGCCGCGACTTCACCGTCAATGCCATGGCCCGCGAGCTAAAGAGCGGCGAGTTCCTCGATCCCTTCGGCGGTCGGGCCGATCTCGAAAATGGCATCCTCCGCCAAGTTTTCGCCGAGGCCTTCGTCGAGGATCCGCTGCGGCTGATGCGGGCGGTTCAATTCGCGGCCCGCTTCAAGCTCCAAGTCGAAGCCCAAACCCTGGCTGCGATGAAGACCCATGCCGCGCTCATTGACACCGTCTCGCCGGAGCGAATCATCGAGGAGATCGGCAAGCTCTTCCGGGCCGAGCAGCCTTCCCAAGGTTTCAACCTGATGCGCGACACCGGACTCTTGCAGCACGTCTTCCCGGAGCTCCAAAAAACCATCGGCGTCGCCCAGCCGGCCAAGAAGAGCGGCGACGTTTTCGAGCACACCATGAAGGTCCTCGATGCCTCTCGGACCTGCGCCGACCTCGACTACATGGGCGACCTCGAGGTGATGTTCGCCTCGCTTTTCCACGACGTCGGCAAGCCCTACACCGTAGGCTTCAACGAAGAAACCCAGCGGACCACCTTCTACGGCCATCAGATCGTCTCGACCAAGCTCACCCGAAAATGGTTGAAGAAGTACCGGGCCAACATGCTCGGGATCAATCCCGACAACGTGCTCAGCATGGTCCACAACCACATGTTCGAAACCAAGAGCTTCTACACCGAACGGGCGATCCGGCGCTTCATCCACAAGATCGGCAAGGAGCTCATTTTCAAGCTGGTCGATTTGCGCATCGCCGACAAGAAGGGTGGCGCTTATCCCAACCAGCTCAAGGGCATCCTCCGGCTCAAGCGCAAGATCCAGGAAGAGCTCGAGAAGAAGCCGCCCTTCGGCCCAAAGGACCTGGCTTTGACCGGCCACGACCTGATGCGGCTTGGCTATGCTGAGGGCCCGATCCTCGGCCAAATCCTGCGTCGGATGGTCGAAGTTGTGCTGGACGATCCGGCGAAGAATACGCGAGAATTCCTCATCGAATGGGTTTTGGAGAATTTCCATGAGCGAAGCGAACAAGACCGACCCCAAAAAAGCCAAGAAGCATGAGTCGAAGGGCGACAAGCTCGCCGGCAAGGGCAAATTCAAAGAAGCGATCGCCGAGTACCGCAAGAGCGAGGGCTTCGACTCGGCCCGGGTCGAGATCTACGACAAGCTGATCGAAACCCAAAACCGCATCAAAGAAGAAGATTGGCACGAAGAGGATTTCGCCGACTCGATGACCTGGACGATGCGCCGTCAGGAGCTGCTCAATCCCCAGCTGCGGCTGGTCCATGAGACCTTTTCAGTGGAGTACCGCGAGGTCAACCGCCTGATTCAAGCCTTGATGGCGGCGGCCAGCGAGGAGCAGGAAAGCAAGATCATCGATGCGATCCTGTCCTACGGCGAGAAGTCCAGTCTCCCGCTGATTCACTTCATGCTCTCGATCAAGTCGATGGCCTTGAAAAGCGAAGAAGCTCCGATCGAGAATGCGCCTTCCCCGGAACCTTCATGAAAATCTATGCCCTCACCGGAGGAATCGCCAGCGGCAAGAGCACGGTGGCCGGCATGTTCCGTGACTTGGGCGCGGCGGTGGTCGACGCCGACAAAATCGCCCATCGGGTCTACGCCAAGGGCTCGCCCTTGCACCGGGAGCTGGTCCGGCGCTACGGCCGCTCGATCCTCGACGCTTCGGGCGAGATCGACCGAAGCCGCTTGGCTCAAATTCTTTTTTCCTCGACCAAGGAAAAAACCTGGCTCGAGAGCCGGATCCATCCCGAAACTCGCCGGCTGATTGGGGTTGAAATCCAAAAAGCCCTGCGCCGCAAGGCACCGCTCATCTTGGTCGAAGCGGCCCTCCACGTCGAGACTGGCTATCATGAAGCATTTCCGGGAATGATCGCCGTTGCCAGCGGCAGCCAACGCCAGCTCCAAAGGTTGGTCGATCGCGAAGCCCTGGATTTGGCCGAGGCCAAGCGCCGAATCGCCAGTCAGTTGCCTGAAAAAGAGAAAAACCGATTGGCCGATTGGGTGATCGATAATTCGGGGAGCTTGGCCAAGACCAAGGCTCAGGTGAAGCGGCTGTTTAAGAAGTTAGTCGGTGCCCCCTCGTCATCCTGAGACCCGAAGGGTCGAATACCCAAACTACGGGCACAAGGGATCTCCTACCCACCAAGGCAGTCGCAGGTCCTTCGCTTCGCTCAGGATGACATGGGTCGCCCCTACCCCGCCTTCCTAATTTTAGAGAATTCGAAAAAAGTGGGGGTGACCTCCTCCGCCGCGTCGCGGTGGGCGGCCTCGGTCACGCCTAGCTGCCAAGTGAGGCGGATCTCGGAACCGTTCTCGAGCGAAGGAAAGTCGACCCGGCCCAATTCGAGATCTTTGATCTCGCCGCCGGTGCGCTCGATCGCCAAGAGGTTTTGCTTGAAGGCTTCGTAATGCTCCCGGAGGCGGCGGTGGAGCTCGATCAGCTCCGGTTCGGTATAGCTGGGGGGCTCGTTGTCGAGCAGGTTCGGCTCCATTCCGAGCTTGCGGAGACGGACCGCAGCCTTGGACATTTCCTTTTTATGCTGCAGCAGATTCTGGAAATGATGCTCGAGCTGAGGAATCAGCTCATTGACCTCGTCGATGCTGAATAATTTTTTGGTCATTTAGGACTCCCTTAGGGGACCTGGCATTTCATTGTTAATCTTCGCGGCCCGAGAACACAAGGCGCGATGTGTCAGGAAAACGCGAATTTTCGGTCTCGGATCTAGAAAAATATCAACACATCTGAGGAAAGTTTTATGCTAGCTCCGGCTTCCTTTATGCCAGGTCCTCTGTCCATGTTGCTGTCGGCGCTTTTCTTCGCGGTGATGGGCGCCTTCATCAAAGCCTTGGGCCACGACATCCCGCTCTTTGAGATCACCTTCTTCCGGGCCGGGGTTTCGGCCATCATTCTTGGAGCGGTGATGCTCGGTCGGGGAATTCCCCTCAAGGGAAAGAACCAAGGTCTCTTGCTGATCCGGGCGCTCTCCGGTTTCGCGGCCATGACGCTCAATTTTTACGCGCTTGCCCAAATTCCGCTCGGCGACGCGGCCTTGCTCAACCAAAGCTCGCCGATCTTCGTCGTCTTGTTGTCCTGGTTCTTCCTCGATGAGAAGCTTTCGGGCCTGCTGGTGCTGCTGGTCCTGCTCTCCTTCTTCGGAATCCTCTTGGTGCTGAGACCCAGCGGCAATGTCTTTAATATCGCCGGGCTGGCCGGATTGGGCGGGGCGATCTTCGCCGCCGGCGCCTACGTGGCGATCCGCCAACTCCATCAGACCGATTCCTTCTGGACCATGGCCTTCTATTTCATGGTGGTGGCGGCCCTGCTTTCGCTTCCCCCGATGCTCCGAACTTGGGTGACGCCCAATCCCAAGCAGCTCCTGTTCTTGATCGGCAGCGGACTCTTCGGCAGCCTGGGCCAGCTTTTCATGACCTATGCCTATAAAAATGACAGCGCCAGTTGGGTGGCGCCCTTTTCCTATGCCGGAGTTTTGTTCAGCTTCGTCCTTGGAATCTATTTCTTCGGCGATTCCCTGGATTTCATGGGGGGCATGGGAGCGCTCTTGACCATCCTCGGCGGCATCGCCCTGCTCTTCTTCAAAAGCCGAAGGGAGGAAATGACGCAACAAGTCAGACCCAAGTAACCAGGCGGGCACCATTTTCGTCTGTTTCATGCTTGCCAGCCGCGGTTCATCGTTTACAATTCGCTTTGCACTCCCAAAGAGCAAAGCGAGGGGTAGGTTCTTCCGGGACATCCGATATCTTCAATCCCATTCATTATAGGGAAAGCTCATCGGGCGATCGTATCGATTCGCTGAATTCACTCTCGCAAAAATTTTAAATTTGAACCCGATTAATTTCTAGGAGGGCAGATGCAATCACGGTTCACTCACATCTTAATCGCCGCAGGCTTCGCCATTGGCATTCCAGCTACTTTGCAAGCCGCTACTTTCACCCCCAACGTCTTCGACGATCCGTCGCCGGTCGCGGCCCCCAATGGCTGCAACAGCGGCGGTCGCTGCTCGCTCCGCGAGGCCGTTTTGGCCGCCACCGCCAGCGACGGAACCAATACCATCGCCTTGGGCGAAGGCACCTATCAACCGACGATTCCCGAGGCCGGTAGCCCAGCCAGCGGCGACCTCGACTTCAACGGCACCACCTATTCCATCACCATCCAGGGTCAGGGTCCGGAT
>JBIOXX010000025.1:0-5487 GCA_044869875.1 bacterium
TCACGGCCTTGGCCTATGCCGCTTCCTTTATTACCTATCGAGCGGCGCTGCTGCTGTAGGTGCGGCTCTTCCCGTCGGGATCGAGCCAAGTCATCTTCAATCCATGAAATCGCTGGATCAGCACTCGGGCTTTTTCCTCACCCATGACGAAGAGGGCGGTATCCAAGGCGTCGGCGGTGGTGAGGTCTTCCGCTTCGACGGTGACGCTGCTGGCGCGTTCCACCTTGCGGCGGGTCCTAGGATCGAGGATGTGCGAGCCCCGCTCATAAAGCCCGGAGGTCGCCAGGGAGCGGTCTTGGATCACCTGTTCGTCGGCGGTGACGCCCGGTGCGGCCGAAGGCACTTGAATCGACACTCGCCAAGGCCCGCCGATGGCCCGCAGGTCTCCGCCGGCATCGATCAAAGCCTGGTCAAAACCTCGGATCTTTAGATTCTCGATCATTCGGTCGACGATCCAGCCCTTGCCGATGGCACCGATGCCGATCCGAGTTTCGGGATGAACCAGGAATCCCGAGGGTGGGTTTTCCTTCAGCCGGATCTCGCCGCGGCTGCCGGCTTTGGAAACGGAAGCAAAGCGGATGTCGAGGGCGCCACCGGTCTTTTCAGAAAACTCGACCGCCTTCTGCAGTAAATCAAGAGTCTCAGCGCTCAAAGGGCAGGGCCCTTTGCCGGCGTTTCGGTTGAGGCAGCTGACCTCGGAATCGGCGCGGTACTCGCTAATCTTGGCTTCCAAGCTTCGAGCTAAGTCGTAAGCGGCGTCACCGGCGTCGAGAGCCGCTGCCTTTTGCTTAGGGTGGATTTTCAGGCTGACGTTGACCGGAATATTTCCCATCAACAGTTGCGACCGGGTGACCACTGCTTGGCGAGGGGCGCAGGCCAGAAGGGAGAAGACTAGGAGGGGCAGCAGGAATCTCGGCATGAAGGCCTCATAAATCAGTTGAAATATAATTTCAATTAGCCTTGTTCCTATTAAGCGACCCGCCTGGTTACTTAAAAAATAAGCCAAAATGAAATATTTCTTGACGGTTTTGGCATCGGTTGGTTAGGCAGGGGCGCCTATTATGAAGAAAGTTATTTTCAATTAGCTTTCCCTTAGGATTTGTAAGGAGTTGCTCAAGATGAAGAACGCGATCCTAGCCTCGGTATTGACTTTGCTGAGCGCCACCCTCGTTTCCGGCGCCCGTGCCGCCGAGCCCGAGCTGAAGTTCGATCCCAACGTTGTGGCTACGCCGGCTCCCAAAGAAGAATTCAAATATGGCGAGAAGCCGATCGCCAAGTTCGGAAGCGACAGCACTTATTTCAAGCTCGGGGGTTACGGCTCGATCCGCTTCGAAGCCGATACCGGACAAGACCTCAACGCGACCTTCACCTTCCGCCGTTTTGTCCTAACCACCGATGCCAAAATCGCTTCCCGCTTCCGCATTTACTCGGAATTGGAATTCGAGCGCTTCCGCAAGATTGAGCTCGAGCGCCAGGTCGTCGCCGACGATGGCGGCATCGAGATCGCCGAGGCCATCGAAGGCACCAATGGGTCGGAGATCTCGCTGGAGCAAGCCTGGTTCGAGCTCGAGTTCGCCAATTACATCCGCTTGCGCGGCGGCGGCGTCTTGGTTCCGATCGGCCGCTTCAACATCAACCACGACGATAACGTCTGGAACCTGCCGCGGCGTCCTTTGGTCGATCGCGGCGTGCCGGTTCTTCCGACGACCTCGGCCTGGGACGAGCTCGGCTTTGGCTTGAACGGCGATATCGAGCTCGGCGAGAAGTCCAAGCTCAGCTATCAAGTCTACGTGGTGAACGGCGCCGTCCTCGATGCCGAGCTTGAAGTGGTCAACCACATCTCCAACGATCCGGCGGAGCGAAGCGAGCTCGAGCTGGAAGGCGAATTCGGCATTTCGACCGGAACCTTCTCCCAAGACATCAAGACCGCCAAGGCCGTGACCGGCCGCATCGCTTTCAGCCCGGTCCTCGGCCACGAAATCGGCCTTTCCGGGTACTGGGGTCGTTACACGCCGAGCTTCTTGCCCTCGAAGAATTTAACCATCTTCGGTTTTGACTGGCTCTCGACCTTCGGCAACTTCGACATCGAAGCCGAGTACGTCCTGACCCATTTCGGTGGCCTCGACGAAGTGCTCAACAGCTTTGCGGCGGTAGCCGGTGCCACCGAAGTCGAAGTCGAGGATGAGTTCAGTCCCGATCTCGAGAGCGTGGTCAAAATGCAGACCTCCGGACTGGCCAGCACCAAGCAGGGTTATTGGGTCGAGCTACGCTATCACTGGCGCCCCAATTTCTTGACCAAGAGCTGGTTCGGCAAACACTTCTCCGATCCGCAATTCATCCCGGTGCTGCGCTGGGAGCAGGCTTTCCTCCACGGCTTGGTCACCGACTTCCAAGCCAACAATGGCGCGGTCACCACCCTAGAGAAGGAAGACCGTTACGTGAACCGCCTTACCGCCGGCGTTGCATTTCGGCTCAATCCGCTGGCGGTCTTTCATACCGCCTATGAATATACTCAAACCAACAAGGGCAAGGCCCTGGCCGACGTGACCAATTTCTTGCCGACGCCGAACGACAAGAACCACGCCTTCATGTTTGGAGCGGCTTTCGGTTTCTAAGAGCGCGGATTTGACTCCGCTTCGGACTCAAGCTAGAGGGAAGCTGGTCGTATGAGAAAGCTTCTTTCAATTTCTGCGCTCCTCTTGTCGCTATTCGGCCTTCAACTAAAGGCAATTGGCCAAACGACCGTCTTTTTGACCCCGGCCGATGCCTTGAAACAGATTTTCAAAGACTCTCAAGAGGTCCTCAAAGAAGATCATCCGATCGGCGCTGAGCAGCGCAAGCAAGCCCAGGCTGTTTTGGGTTACGATCTCCCGAAGGAGCAATATACCTTCTATATCGGACGGACCGGCGGCAAGGTCGATGGCTACGCGATCATCGACGAGCAGATTGGCAAGGTTCAGCCGATCACTTTCGTCACCCGAATCAATCCCGACGGCAAGGTGGCGGCGGTGGAAATCATGGTCTATCGCGAAAGCCATGGCGGCGATGTCGCCTCCAAGCGCTTCCTCAACCAATTCAAGCAGAAGGGCCTCAACAGCGAGCTCCGGCTCCACGGCGACATCGTCAACGTCAGCGGGGCCACGCTTTCCTCTCACGCCTTGGTGGTCGGCGTGAAGCGGGCCCTGGCGCTTTGGCAGATCTTCTATGGAAAATCCTAGGCTGAAGAATTTCAACGGCGGGATCAAGTGGGCGGTGACGGCCTATCTTTTTCTGGCCTCGCTGGGCTTCGCGGTTGCGGGCCTGATGAGTCACCTTAGCTACGGCATCAATCACCAGCGGACCATTGCCCACTATTTAGGGGACGAAGCCCAAGGTGGGATGGAGATGGCCAAGCTCTATTCTCAGCTCCTCCAGACCGCCCACGTCCACAGCTTCACCATGCCCTTGGTTTTTCTCTCGGTCTGGATCGGTTTGGCTTTTACGCCGATCTCGGCGGGATTCAAGAAACTGCTGATCGCCGGCGGGCTGCTCTCGATCATCCTTTATAACGCTGCGCCTTTTTTGGTGCGCTTCGACTCGCCGGACTGGGTCTTTCTTTTCACGGTGGGCGGCGTCGGCCTCTTCCTTTTTTTCTTCCTCCCGGCGGCCTTGGTCCTCTATGAAACTTGGTGGGGACTGAAGGACCGTGCAAAGAGTCGATCTTAAAAAACGGGTTCGGGAACGCTTCGAGGCTTTGCCCAAGGCCTTGCGCGAAGCGCCGGTCTATCTCGGAGTTTCGGCCGGGATGGATTCTTCGGTGCTGGCTGCGGTGGCCTTGGAGCTCCGCGATCGCCTTCCGCCGCTGCATTTTCTCCACGTCAATTACGGACTGCGCCGGCCCGACTGCGATCGGGAAGAGGCGCTGCTCCGGAAATGGGCCGATCGGGAAGGGCTGCGGCTCGAAGTGCTCCGCTTGGCCCCGCGAACCAAGCCCGAAAACCTCCAGGCTTGGGCCCGGGAGAAGCGTTTCGCCTTCTTCCGGCGAATCCTGCAAAAGCGTTCCAAAGGCCGGGGCACGGTTTGGCTGGCCCATCACCGGCGGGACCAGGCCGAGACAGTTTTGCTCCGCCTTTTGCGGGGGGCGGGTTTAAGGGGTTTGGCCGGGATGGGAGTCTTGGAGGAATGGGAGGGTCTGGCTCTGTTTCGACCCTTCCTCGATGTGCCCCACGAGGCGCTTCAGCTCTACGCCCGAAACCACCGGATTCTCTTCCGCCAGGACCGGTCGAATTTCACCGACGCCTACCTTCGCAACCGGGTCCGCCGCCGGATTCTGCCGATCTTCAAAAAAGAGAATCCCAATATCGAGGAAACCCTGATGACCCTGGCCGAACGGGCCGGGCGGGCTAACGAGGCCTTGGAGATTCTGGCCGAAGCCTGGCTGAAGCGGTCGGGGCGAGGGCTTCGTCTCGCCTTGGCGAGCCTGCGGCGGGAGCCGCCGGCTTTACAGGCCTCCATTTTGGAAGCCTGGCTGAAAAAACGGAGCGGTCGGCCCCAGAGCTGGAATGAAATCCTTCCCCGGCTCCTTGCCGCCGTCGCCGCCGGAAAATCCTTGGAGCTTCCCCTCAAGGGTGGCCGGCTCAAGGTCGGGCGGCGAAATTTAGAATTCGCAGGCCCTTGAAATCGGCGGCCTCGTTACCATCTCCGTCGAATCATCGAAACACACCGAAATCCCGCAGGTTTTTTCCAAATCCGGGTTGCCACCCCGAAAAACCCTATGTTAGGGTGAACGGAGTATCGATTTTGAGGTTCACCGTGAAGCAGTCCCATAAAACCATCGCCCTTTGGATCGTCATCATTCTTTTGTCGATCTCCATCCTTCACTTCTTCAATGCTAAGCCAACCCTGCGAAATAAAGTAAGTTTTAGTGAGTTCATCACGGCGGTCGAGCAGAAGCAGATCGACTCGGTGGTGATCCGCGAGGACGAGTACCAAGGAAAGTTCAAGGATAGCTATAAGGATGGGAGCTACTTCGAGACCCTGGGTCCGGTGAACAGCGATAAGGCCTTCGAGATCCTTGCCAAGTCCGACGCCCAAATTCGGTACGAAAAGCCCAAAGAGACTCCGATGTGGCAGCAGATCCTGATTTCCTGGATGCCGATGCTGCTGCTCTTCGGTTTTTTCTTCTTCTTCATGCGCCAGATCCAGATCGGCGGCGGCAAAGCTTTGAGCTTTGGCAAAAGCCGGGCCCGCCTGATGAGCGAATCGCAGAAACGGATTACTTTTGAAGACGTCGCCGGAATCGAAGAGGCCAAGGAAGAGGTCGAGGAGATCATCGACTTCCTGAAGGATCCCAAAAAGTTCACCAAGCTCGGTGGCCGCATCCCCAAGGGTGTCCTATTGATGGGTCCTCCGGGCACCGGCAAGACCTTGCTGGCCCGGGCCATCGCCGGCGAGGCCGGCGTTCCCTTCTTCAGCATTTCGGGCAGCGACTTCGTGGAAATGTTCGTC
>JBIOXX010000026.1:0-4700 GCA_044869875.1 bacterium
CCGCGAAGGTTTGAAGCTCTTCTTGAAGGGTGACCGCTGTTACACCGATAAATGCGCCATCGAGCGCCGGGCCTATCCGCCTGGGCAGCACGGCCAGGGCCGCACCAAGTTCTCGGAGTACGGCACCCAGCTTCGCGAAAAGCAGAAGGTGAAGCGCATCTACGGCTTGCTCGAGAAGCAATTCCGCCTGACCTTCGGCGAGGCCGAACGTCAAAAGGGCGTCACCGGCGAAACCCTGCTCAACCGCCTCGAGTCGCGGCTCGACACCGTCGTTTATCGCGCCGGCTTCGCCAACAGCCGCAACGAGGCCCGGCAGCTGGTGCTCCACGGTCATTTTTCGGTGAACGGCGGCAAAGTGAACACGCCTTCTTACATCCTGCGGTCCGGCGACACCGTGACCCTGCGGGAGAAAAGCAAAAAGATCGATCGCATCGTAAAAGCTCTCGAGGCAGTGGACCGCCGCGGCGTTCCGTCCTGGCTCGACCTCGACAAGAACGCCATGAAGGCGAGCTTGAAGTCGACGCCGGTCCGGGCCGAGATGTCTTTGCCGATCACCGAGCAGCTCATCGTCGAACTTTATTCCAAATAGTTGAAATCGCAAAAAGCGGAGGATCCAGCGACATGACCAACGCTATCGTCGCAAAAAATTGGCGCAGCCTGATTAAACCCAAGATCTTGGAGGTCGAGAAGGAGACCCATACCCCGACCTATGGCAAGTTCGTGGCCAAGCCGCTGGAGCGGGGCTTCGGCCTCACCATCGGCAACGGGCTCCGGCGAATCCTGCTCTCCTCGATCCAGGGCGCCGCCGTCACCTCGATCAAAATCGACGGGGTGCTCCACGAGTTCTCGACCGTCCCCGGCGTCAAGGAAGACGTCGCCGACATCATCCTCAACCTCAAGGAGCTGAAGCTAAAGCTCCACACGGTTGACGAAGAGGTCATTCGGATCGAAGCCAAGGGCGAGAAAGAAGTGAAGGCCGGCGATATCTTGACGACTCAAAACGTCGAGATCCTCAACCCCGACCTTCACATCGCGACTCTCTCTCCCGACTCCAAGCTCAACATGGAGATGCGGATCAAGATCGGTAAGGGCTACGTTCCGGCCGAGTTCAACAAGAGCGAGTCCGACAGCGTCGGCGTCATCGCGGTCGATGCTCTGTTCTCGCCGATCACCAAGGTGAACTACAACGTCACCAACGCCCGGGTCGGACGTTCGACCGATTACGATCGCTTGACCCTCGAAGTTTGGACCGACGGCAGCGTCCTTCCCGAAGACTCGGTGGCCTACGCCGCCAAGATCCTCAAGGACCAGATGTCGATCTTCATCAACTTCGAAGAAGAGGTTGAGCCCGAGGTCATCGAGATCTCCGACGACCGCCCCAGCTTCAACGAGAATTTGAGCAAGCGAGTCGACGAGCTCGAGCTGTCGGTCCGCTCGGCCAACTGCCTCCAGAACGCCAACATCAAGTACATCGGCGAGCTGGTTCAGAAGAGCGAGAGCGAGATGCTCAAGACTAAGAATTTCGGCCGCAAGTCGCTCAACGAGATCAAGGAGATCCTCCAAGAGATGGGTCTGGGCCTTGGCATGAAGGTCGAAGGTTGGAACGCCCCCAGCGGCGCGGAAGAAATCGCTCCTCCCGCTGACGAGGCCTAGGAGATAGATAGAAGCTTATGCGCCATCAAGTACGCAAGAAACGCTTTGGACGTCACAGCTCGCACCGCATCGCGATGTTCCGCAACATGGTCACCTCGCTGATCGAGGCCGAGCGAATCACCACCACCTTGGCCAAAGCCAAGGAGCTTCGCCGTTTCGCCGAGAAAATGGTGACCCTGGCCAAGAACGGCTCGCTCCATGCCCGCCGCCAAGCCGCGGCTTACGTCCGGGGCGCTTCGGCGGTCCAAAAGCTGTTTGCCGAGCTCGGTCCCCGTTTCAAAGAGCGTCAGGGCGGCTACACCCGCATTCTTAAGCTGGGCAACCGCTTGGGCGACGGCGCCGAGATGGCTATCATCGAATATCTGGGCTACCAACCCCGGGTGAAGAAGGCCAAGGGTGAGCAAGCTCCGGCCGCCGAAGCCAAGGCCGAAAAGAAGGCCAAGCCGGCCAAGGAAAAGGCCGAGAAGAAAGAAAAGGCCGAAAAGAAGCCCAAGATCGAGAAAAAGCCGGCTGCCAAGAAGGAAAAGGCCCAAAACTTGGATAAGCCGAAGCGGAAGGCGAAATAATCCCCGCCTGATAAGAATTCAAAACGCCCCGCAACGCGGGGCGTTTTACTTTGCGCTATATATGAATATGAAGTGGAGAATTTTCCTATTCGCGATTTTACTCGCCGTTGCCGGGACCGGGCTTTATCTGACTCTATTCCATCGCCCTGAGACCGGCCCCCAGATCGGAGCTTTCGCTCCTGATTTCACTTTGTCGACTCGCGACGGGAAATCGGTCGCGCTCAGCTCCTTCCGTGGCAAGACCGTTTTACTCAATTTTTGGGCGACTTGGTGCGGACCCTGCCAGCAAGAAATGCCTTCGCTGGAGGCCCTTTACCAGCGCTACAAGGACCAAGGCTTCGTGATTGTCGGGGTCAGTCTCGATGAGGAGGGTTGGCCGGTCGTCGAGGGATTCCTGAAGCGGGTTCCGGTGAATTTCCCGCTGTTGCTCGATACGAGCCAGTCGGTCAGCGACGCTTATCAGATCTACCGGATCCCCGAGAGCTACTTGATCGACGAGGCTGGTAGGATCATCGACAAATTCGTCGGCCCCCAGGATTACAACCAGGAGATCTTTTATAAGAAGGTCGAGCGGGCGCTGAAGAAGTGATTAATAAGAAGCCGCTTTGTTACTTTTAGAGACGATCTGGTTGTGGGCGTCGACCAAAACCACTTTGGGCTCATGGGCGGCTGCTTTATCTTCGGGCAGCATCGTGAAGGTGGAGATGATCACGACGTCGCCTTTCTTGGCCAAATGGGCGGCGGCGCCGTTGATGCAGACGGTTCCGGAGCCGCGAGGGCCGGGCAGTGCATAGGTCTCGAAGCGGTTGCCGTTGGTGACGTCCCAGATGTGGACATGCTCGTGGGGCAGGATGTCCGCGGCCTCCAGGAGGTTGACGTCGACCGAGATGCTGCCCTCATAATGCAGGTCGGCGTCGGTTACCGTCGCCCGATGGATCTTCGATTTGAGTAGACTGCGAAACACCCCTTCAGCCTAATATGGCCCCAGAAGGGGTGTCAAGCCGGCACGATGATTAGGAAATTCCTCCAACGCGCGTCCAATATCGCTCACAGCCTGGGTCACTTCGGCCGTTTGGGCAAGACCGCTGCGACCCGTTCCTTCCTGAGAAAAGAGCGGAAAAAACTGTTGGTTAAGCTCGGGGAGAGGGCGATGACCTGGCTCGAAGTGCATCCCGAAAGCTCCCCTGACCTCCAACGGGTCGTCGCTCAAATTCGCAAGATCGACGAGCTTCTCTCTCGCGAAGACTACGGCGGTGGAAAAGGAGTGGATTTCTCTCGGCAAGAGGATAGGGAAAGCAAGGCGAAACCGGGTAAGAAAAGGTCCAAACGAGGCGACTAAATTCGGAGGGAGCATGAGGCCGATCCACCTTCTTTTACTCCTATTGGCTTTGACCGCATGTTCTAATGGGGCACCCGCCCCCGAACCCAATCCGGTACTCTCCGGCGACCAAGTGCCTCCCCAATTTCTAGAGGCTCCGCTTCTGACCCTGGCTCCCAATCCGGATACGCCGTTGGCCGCTTTGCTGGAGGCGAAGACCGATGAGCCGGCCTCCCTTGAAATCACCGTGGACGATGGGACGAGGGTTTGGTCGATACCCTTTTCGCCTTTTTCCGAGCTTCACCGGGTGACGGTTCTTGGGTTCCGTCCCGGCCATAGCCATCGGATTCGGATACGGGCCCAAGACCAAGCCGGAAATGTCACCGAATGGCCCGAAGCCTTCGAGGCGGTGACCGAACCTTTGCCGGCGGACTTCCCGCCTTTCGTCGTCCAAAGCTCGGCGGCGAAGATGGAACCGGGAATCACCTTGTTTCGGATCTCGGGTCGGGATGCTCGCGCTTCTTTCGGGACTTATGCACTCGCCGTTGATGAAGAGGGAGAAATTATCTGGCTGCACCGCGGCGATGCTGTCGACCTCGAGAAAAGCTCCGACGGAAATCTTCTTATCCAAGGCGGTAATCGAATTTATAAAATCGATTTTCTGGGCAATATTCTCCAAGAATGGGGGTCGGAAGCCGATCCGGGAGGCCCCAGCGCAATACCCATCGACATTCGGGGCTTTCACCATGAAGTCTTGGAAATGGGGGACGGGAACTTAGCTGCTTTGGGTTTGGAAGCGAGGAGCTTTCCCGACTATCCTTCCAGCGACAATGATTCTTCGGCTCCGACCGAGATCGCCAATGTCGTTGGCGACGTTGTGTTGGAGTTCACTCCCAACGGCGAAGTTTTGAGGGAGTTTAAGCTCTTCGACATGATCGATCCTTATCGGATCGGCTATTTTTCCCTGGTTGGCCTCTATAACGCTCTATTCCCGGAGTTTCCCGGCGGAACGAGGGACTGGTCCCACGGCAATGCTCTCGTTTACGATCCGGTCGACGATGCTTTCCTGGTTTCGATGCGCCATCAGGACGCGGTGATCAAATTCCGACGGGCCAACGGCGAATTGATATGGATTTTAGGGCCTCATGAAAATTGGGATACGG
>JBIOXX010000027.1:0-8400 GCA_044869875.1 bacterium
AGTCCGAACGCCATTCCGGGGCTTGGGCGACATCCCAAGCGTCGCCGGTTCGGCCGGTGAGGGCGTAGCGACCGTTCTCTAAGCGCCGGAACAGCGCGCCCATTGAGTAAGGTGCGGCGACCTTCGAGACTTCAATGGGTGTCGTGGTTTCGGGTTTTAGAGGTTCGGGCAAGACCGGGGTTTGAGGTGAACTAGGCGAACATTGGGGAGATTGGATGGAGTTCATGTCCCCTGGCATTGCAGGTTAGATGCCAGGGCCGTGGCCTAAAATTTCGCGGCTTCTCGGGCTTCGGGGTTTGAAATCGAAATCCAGGGTTGAAAGTTCGACCGATTTCTACTCCAAGGCATCCTTTTTAGGATCGGGCGGAGCTGGTGGAATCTGTAGCAGGTTGGCCGCCGGCGTGGCAGCGGGCTTGGTCTCGGCCGTCGGCGTCGCCGCTGGTGGCGGCGTTGCGCTGGGCAAGCTTTCGCTGGGCGCGGTTTCCGGCAGATTCGCACCGGCGGTAGGGGCCTCTTTCAAGAAGCCGCCCGGTGAACCGCCGACGTTCTTTTCCACCGCCGGCTGTTCCAGCCATTGGCCGAGGCGGGTGGGGCGGAGCTCGGCCTGGCGAGCGATGAAGGCCTTGAATTGCTCGCCGACCTGGGGATCGTGGGTCAGGTTTTTATCGCTGCCCCGTAGATAGGGATGAATCAGCAGCAAATCGCCGCCGCCGGGAACCGTCGAGGCATTCTCCAAGAAAACCAAGTCCGAAGGACGGTTGGAATCGAAGCCGGTCGAGACCCATAGCACCAAGCGCAAATCCTCGAGATTAAGCTTGGCCGCGGCGTCGGGGTTGCGGCGATTGCGGTCGATGAGCTCAGTTTCGAGCAATTTCCAAGCCGCGCCGGCCTTGTCGGATTCGCCGATGCGCGAAGGCGGAATGGCGAAGCCCCAAGATTGGAGTGAGGCGCTGGTCACCGGTTCCATCAGCGCGAAAACCGCAAGGCCTTCGCGTTGGAGATAACGCACCAGATCGATGGCTTCGGGATGGGGCTGCCAGGTCATCGGCTGCGAGGCGGTCAGCGCGCTCGGAGGCGGTGGAGCAGCCTTCTTGCCCTTGGTCGGCGTCGGAGTCGGGGTTGGCGGCGGCGCCGGGCTTTCGCGATAGGCCAAGGTGTCTTGACCTTCGAAGACGGCGAACAAGCGCTCGGGACGGTAGGCCTTCAAGCGTCCCAGCCGCCGGCAGAGCTTGAGGTAGTTCTCCTCGGTCCAATTCTTCTGAGTCACCGCTTCGGAGCAATTGAAGACGTAGGGCTCGATCATGCAGATCCCTTCGCCGAGGTCGCGGACGCACTTCGCCGCTTGGGACTTCAAAGCGCCGCCGAAATAGATCGAGATGTACTTGAGAGGATTGCCCGATTGGAGCTGGGCTTCGGCGAGCTTCATCACGCCGTCGAGATACGCGATGTCGGTGATGCTGAAAGCCTTGGCCAAATCTTGGGTCTCGAGGCTTTGGGGGTCTTGAAAAGCCGTGGCCACGTCCTCGACCGACCGGCCGTTAAAGCTCAAGCCCTGGAGACGGGGCGTTTGCAAGGACATGGTTGAGGTCACCGGCGCCGGAGTCGCTGCCGGAGGCGGGGTCTCTTCCTTTCCGCAGCCACCGAGAAAAGCGATGGCAAGGGCGAGCAGGCTGGGTAGAATATGGCGAAGGGATCGTACCGGGATCGACATCAGAAAACCTCCCTATCCAATGGGGAATTAGTAAGTGGGAGCCAAGCCTATGTCCACCAAAAAGGAATTTGACCAAGCACTCAAGGACGTCAAGAAACTCTCGGATTTAAGCAACGATCAGCTGCTTCAGCTGTATGGACTCTACAAGCAGGCGACCGAAGGCGACGTTTCCGGCCCCAAACCGGGGATGCTCGACCTGAAAGGGAAGGCCAAATACGCCGCTTGGTCGAAGGAAAAGGGGAAGAGCCAAGAGAAGGCGATGGGTGCCTACGTGGCTCTAGTGAAGAAACTATCGTGAATTTAGGTGTGGATCGTGCCGCTGCCCAAACCCAGGGCCGCTTCCTTCACGCCTTCCGATAAAGTCGGGTGGGCGTGGCAGGTGCGGGCGACGTCCTCGGCGCTGGCCTTGAACTCCAAGGCTAAGACCAACTCCGCGATCATGTCGGAAGCCCGCGGACCCAAGATGTGGGCGCCGAGCAAGCGGTCGGTTTTCTTGTCAGCGATCAGCTTGACGAAGCCTTCCTTTTCGCCCATCGCGATGGCCTTGGGCACCGCCATGAATGGATATTTATAAGCCTTGTACTCCAGGCTCTTTTCCTTGGCCTGCTCTTCGGTCAGGCCGACCGAGGCGACCTCGGGCCAGGTGTAGACCACGCTCGGGATGGCGTCGTAGTTGACGTGGCCGGCTTGGCCGGCGAGGCTCTCGGCCACCGCCACCCCTTCTTCCATCGCTTTGTGGGCCAGCATCGGCCCGGCAATCACGTCGCCGACTGCGTAGACCCCGGCCAGCGAAGTCTGGAATTTCGCATCGACCGCGATCCGGCCGCGTTCGTCGGTTTTGATGCCGGCCTTGTCGAGGCCCAAACCCTCGGTGTTGGGTCGGCGGCCGACCGCGACCAGGACGATCTCGGCATTGAGGACCGAGGATTTGCCCGAGGCGTCTTCGACTTCGACCTCGACGCCGTCCTTTTGAACGGTCGCTTTCTTGACCTTGGTCGAGAGCTGGAAAGTCATTCCCTGTTTTTGCAGAATCCGTTGGAAAGCCTTGCCGACCTCGAGGTCCATCGCCGGGACGATCCGGTCCAAAGCCTCGAGCACCGTGACCTGGCTGCCGTAGCGCAAGTAGACCGAGCCCAGCTCCAAGCCGATGTAGCCGCCGCCGATCACGATCATGCTTTTCGGAACCTTGGGTAGTGCCAGCGCGCCGGTCGAGTCGACGATCGACTTTTGATCGACCTTCAAGCCGGGCAGCTCGATCGGGCTGCTGCCGCTGGCGATCAGGATATTCTTGGCCTTGAGCAGGCTCTCTTCCTTGTTCTGGCGCACCGTCACCGAACGGTCGGCGTTGATCTGGGCGGTACCCAGGATGTGGTCGACCTTGTTCTTCTTGAAGAGGAAGGCGACGCCGCCGGTGAGCTGGCCGACGACCTGGTCCTTGCGCTCCATGCATTTGGCAAGATCGAGCGAGAGCTTTTCGATCTGGACGCCGTGGTCCTTCAGCTTGTCCTTGGCTTGGGCATAGAGCTCGGAGGATTCGAGCAAGGCCTTGGAGGGGATGCAGCCGACGTTGAGGCAGGTCCCGCCCAAGCTGCGCTCCTTCTCGACGCAGGCGACTTTCATGCCGAGCTGAGCGGCGCGAATGGCCGCGACGTAGCCGCCGGGCCCAGCGCCGATGACGATGAGGTCATAAGTGACTTCGGGTGCCATAAAAATTCCTTCGTTATAAGCCGATATCTTGGGCGGTCAGCAATTCGTCGAGCTTCTCGATGCCTTCTTTCACCTTGACCAGGAAGCTGACCGCCTCCCGGCCGTCGATGATGCGATGGTCGTAGGAGAGGGCGAGGTACATCATCGGGCGGATGACGACTTGGCCGTCGAGGGCCACCGGCCGCTCTTGGATCTTGTGGAGGCCGAGGATGCCCGATTGGGGCATGTTCAGGATCGGAGTCGAAAGCAGCGAGCCGAAGACTCCGCCGTTGCTGATGGTGAAAGTTCCACCGGTCATCTCGGCGATCGAGAGCTTCTTTTCCTTGGCCTTCTTGCTCAGCTCGTCGAGCTTCTTCTCGAAGCCGACCACGCCGATCTTGTCGGCGTCGCGGATCACCGGGACCACCAGTCCGTTCTCGGTGCTCACCGCCACGCCGAGATCGACGAAGTCGCGGTAGATGATGTCCTCGCCGGTGAAGGTCGAGTTGACCAGCTTATACTCTTTCAGGGCCCGGACGCAGGCCGCGGCGAAGATGCTGACCATGCCCAAGCCCACGCCGTGCTTGGCCTTGAAGGCGTCCTTGTGCTTTTTGCGGAAGGCCAGGACCTGGCTCATGTCGGCTTCGTTGAAGGTGGTCAGGATGGCCGCGGTGTGCTGGGCCGCGACCAGGTTTTGGGCGATGGTACGGCGGATCCGCGAAGCCGGTTCGCGGCGCTCGCCCCGGCTCTCGTCGAGGTGATAGCTGAAAACCGGGAGATGGCTGCGGCTGTCGCCGGCCGGCACCGAAGGAGCCGGAGTGACGGGTCGAATCGGAGTTACCTTGGCCGGCGCACTTGAAGCTTGTTGAACGTCTTCCTTGAGAACTCGTCCGTCCTTGCCGCTACCTGCGATGGCCGCGGTATCGACGCCTTTCTCGGCGGCGAGCTTGCGGGCCGAAGGGTGGACGATCGGCTCTTGGGCCGGCTTGACGGCAACCGCGGTGGCTGCCGCTGCCGGCGCCGCGGCGACGGTGGGTGCCGCCGGCTTGGCCTCGGCTTTGACCGGAGCTGATCCGGACGCGCCGTTTTCGACGCTGACGCTGTCGTCGATGATCGCGATGACGTCGCCCGGCCGGACCCGGGTCTCGGCCTCGGGCTTGAGGACTTCGATGCGCCCGGAGTGTTCGGCTTGAATCTCAAAGGTGGTCTTTTGAGTTTCAAGATCGAGCAGGACTTCGTCCTTCTTGACCAAGTCGCCGGTCTTTTTCAGCCAGGTGCCGATGAAAACTTCATTGATGGATTCGCCCGCCGAAGGGACGATGACTTCGTGTTTCATAATCTATTGGTTTTCTCCCAAGGCCGTGGCGACGATGCGCTTCTGCTCCCGGAGGTGCAAATGCATGTAGCTGTCGGCCGGACTGGCTTGGGCCGCGCGGCCCACGTAGACCAAGGTTTGGTCCTTGTTCAGCAGCGGAGCCAGGTGCTCCTTCATGAAGGACCAGCCCTCCATGTTGCGCGGACCCTCTTGGACCCAGGTAATTTCCTTGGCCCGGGGATAGGACGAGAGGAGCCGTTTGTAAAGCTCCTCGGGGAAGGGATAGAACTGCTCGACCCGAAGGATCGGGATATTGGGATCTTTGGCCTTCTGTCGGCCTTCGAGTAGCTCGTAATAAATTTTGCCGCTGCAGAGCAGGATTTTCTCGGCCTTTTCCTTCAAGCTGGGATCGGCGTCGTCGATCACCTCTTGGAAAGAGCCGTCTTGAAAGTCCCGCAAGTCCGAGACCGCCAGCGGGTTGCGCAGCAGGCTCTTCGGCGACATGATGATCAGCGGAATGCGGAAGTCGCGAAGCACCTGCCGCCGCAGCACGTGGAAATACTGGGCCGGCGTGGTCAGGTTGCAGACTTGGGTGTTGTTCTGGGCGCAGGCTTGGAGGAATCGTTCGAGTCGGGCCGAGGAGTGCTCCGGGCCCTGACCCTCGTAGCCGTGGGGGAGGAGTAGGACCAGGCCGCTGTAGCGCTGCCATTTGGCGGCCGAGCTGGCGATGAATTGGTCGACGATGACCTGGGCCGAGTTGACGAAGTCGCCGAACTGGGCCTCCCACATCGTCAGTTTCATCGGATTGGCCAGGCTTTGGCCGAACTCGAAGCCCATGGCGGCGTATTCCGAGAGCAGGCTGTTGACGACTTCGAAGTCGGCTTGCTGCTCCTGAATGAAGTTGAAGGGATTGAACTTTCGGCCGTTCTCGACGTCGTGGAAGATGCAGTGGCGCTGGGAGAAGGTACCGCGCTCCGAGTCCTGGCCGGCCAAACGGACCATCCGACCCTGGCAGAGCAGGCTGCCGAAGGCCAGGGCCTCGCCCATGCTCCAATCGAGGCCGCGCTCGCCGCGAAGCATGGCGCCGCGATCGTCGACCAGCTTCTGGATCTTGGGATGGAGGATGAAGCCCGGCGGGACTTGGCCGATCTTCTCGCCGATCCGACGTAGCTCCTCGAGCGAGACGCCGCTGGAGAACTTTTTGAAAATTTCGCGATCGGTCGGCTTTTTGAGGTGATTCCAGCGGTCGCCGAAGGAATGCATCGCCGGCGAGATCTTGGCTTTCTTGGCCTCGGCCAAGGCGTCGTCGATGCGCTGGTTGTATTCTTGGAGCTGCTCCTCGACCGAGGCCTGAGTCACGATGCCTTCCTCGATCAATTTCTTGGCATAGATCTCGCGGACCCGCGGATGCTGGCTGATCGCCCGGTACATCAAGGGTTGGGTGAAGCCAGGCTCGTCGGCCTCGTTGTGGCCGTAGCGTCGATAACCGACGACGTCGATGATCACGTCGCGCTTGAACTTATAGCGGAACTGAAGGGCCAGCGAGGTGCAGCGCAGCGCGGCCTCGGGCACGTCGGCGTTGACGTGGAAAATCGGGAACTCCAGCATTTTGGCGATGTCGGTGGCTTGGGGCGTCGAGCGGGCCTCCTGCGGCATGGTGGTGAAGCCGATCTGATTGTTGACGATGATATGGATGGCTCCGCCGATGGTGTAGCCGGCCAAGTCCGACATGTTCAACAACTCGTAAATCGAGCCCTGGCCGGTAAAGGACGCGTCGCCGTGAAGCAGGACCGCCAGTACCCGGGTGCGGTTTTTGTCGCCCTTCAGCTTTTGCTTGGAGCGGGTGATGCCGGTGACCACCGAGTTGACAGCCTCGAGGTGGCTGGGATTGGGCGAAAGCGAAAGGTGCATCGGCTTGCCGTCGAGTGGAGCCTGGGTCGAGAAACCCATATGGTACTTGACGTCGCCGTCGCCGACATTGGCGTCGAAGTTGCCCGAGAACTCGCCCATCATCTGCTTCAAGTCCTTGCCGAAGATGTTGGCGAGAACGTTGAGCCGGCCACGGTGGGCCATCGCGATCAGGATCTCATCGGCGCCGAGTTGGGAGGCCTGCTCGATCAGGTAGTCGAGCATCGGGATGATGACGTCGGTGCCTTCGGCCGAAAAGCGCTTCTGGCCGACAAAGCGACGGTGGAGAAAGTTTTCGAAGGCTTCGGCATCGATCAGCTTGCTCAGGCAGCGCAGCTTGACCTCATTGTGCAGGCCCTTGTTGAGGTAGTTCGATTCGATGCGCTTTTGGATCCAAAGCCGGCTGGGCGGATCTTCGATGTGGCCGTATTCGACCGAGGCCGGCGAGCAGTAGTACTCGGTGAGGGTGCGGATGATCTCGCGGAGAGGAACCCGGCCCAATCCCAGCATGTTGCCGACGTCGCAGATCCGGTCGAGGTCGGACTCGTTCAAGCCGAACTTGTCGAGCTTGAGCAGGGGATGAGATTTGATCCCCCGCTGGAGCGGATTCACGTCGGCGATGAGAAAGCCCAATTCGCGGTAATTCTGAATCAGCTCCAGGACCTTGAGCTCGAATTCGAGGTCGTCGGCCTCGACCGGGCCGGGGGCTCCTAGGTTCTGGTCCATCCTTTGGCGGAGGGCCAGGCCGTCGAAAAAGTAGCGCCAGCTTGGGTCGACGGCATCGGGGTCCTTCTTATATTGTTCGGCAAGCTCTTCGATGTAGCCGGTATTCAGGGGATTGAGATAACTAGACATATATGATCGGACCATTATTGCCCATAAAAGGGGGCCTTTTCCTACAATAAATTGCCTCGGGGCGTCAATTAGAGCGAGCGGATTTTTTCGAATTTTCCCTTTTGATTTAAGATAGTTGTGCTAGGTCCGGTGGCCAAATACGGGAGACCTCTATGAAGCTGAAAGACAAAGTCATTTTAATCACCGGCTCGAGCCGGGGCATCGGCCGCGAAATGGCACTCCGCTTCGCCAAGGACGGGGCGACCGTCGTCATCACCGCCAAGTCGGAAACCGAGGGCAAATTGCCGGGCACCATCTATTCGGTGGCCGAAGAGGTCGAGGCTGCCGGCGGCAAGGCCTTGGCCATTCCCATCGACTTGCGGATAGACGCCACCGTCGAAGCCATGGTCCAGAAGGTGGCCGACACCTTCGGCAAGATCGACATCCTGATCAACAACGCCGGGGCGATTGCCCTCACTCCCCTTGAAGTCACGCCGATGAAGCGCGCGGACTTGATGCTTTACTTGAACCTTCGGGCGGTGCTCGAATGCAGCCATCTCTGCATTCCCCACCTCAAAGCGGCCGGCGGCGGTCACATCCTCAACCTTTCGCCGCCGATCAGCCTCGATCCCAAATGGTTCAAGAACCACGTCGTCTACACCATCTCGAAGTTCGGGATGACGATGGCGACGATCGGGCTTTCCCAGGAATTGGCTGAATATAAGATCGGCGTGAATTCGCTCTGGCCACGGACCCTGGTTGCCACCGCCGCGACCAAGATGCTGCTGGGCGAAAGCGGGATGCCGGTTTGCCGGACCCCGGCCATCATGGCCGATGCCGCTTACGAGATCGTCACCAGCGACCCGACCCAACTCACCGGCCGGTCTTTGCTCGACGAGTCTTTCTTGCGGGAGCGCGGTTATACCGACTTCAACAAGTACCGGAT
>JBIOXX010000028.1:0-2477 GCA_044869875.1 bacterium
TGCAGGTAAAGGTATTGGGCTTGCTGGAATTTTTCGACCTTGTAAGCCAAGCGCCGCTTGCCCCAATCGACGTGGTGCAGGACCTTGCCTTCGGCCTTTTCAATGATGTCTTGGACTTTATCCTTGAGAACCTTGACCTGCTCAGCGGGCAGGTCGGGCTTCAAGACGTAGATCGTCTCGTATTCGCGCATATTTCCTCCTTATGGACTATTTGACTGCGGCCCCCTTCAAGAGGGAGCAAGAAGGACGATTTTATGGCTATCGCTAGCCAGGCTGCCTTCTATTCACGATCCTCATCATGGGGTCAAGCCCCAATTTGACGAAGGCTTCGGCCCCTTCCAGAGCCAGTGGAACGATTTCTTCCTCGAAAACCCGTTTCTCCTCGCCCCGGAACGCCGCCAGAACGTGGTCGGCGCCCTTCCCTTGGACCTGGGGCCGCCCAATCCCCACCCTCAAACGGCAGAAATCGTGATGGCCGATGGCGGCGATGATCGAGGCCACTCCCTTTTGGCCGGCGGCGCTGGCCGCCCTTTGGGCCTTCATCCGGCCCAGCGGCAGGTCAAGCTCGTCGTGGATTACCATCAGATCGCCGCCCTCAAGCTTGAGGAAGCTGAACCAGGGGCCGACACATTGACCGCTCAAGTTCATATAAGTCTGAGGCTTGACCAGGATGACTTTCTCGCCTTCGACCAAGCCCTCGGCATAGATGCCATCGAATTTTTTGCGGCCGAACTCCATGCCCCAGCGCTCGGCCAAGCGCTCGACGAGAAAAAACCCGACGTTGTGCCGGGTTTTTTCGTATTCTTTGCCAGGATTTCCGAGTCCGACCAGGAGCTTCGGCATGGCGGGCTACTTCTTTTCCTTCTTCTCTTCCTTCTTGGGAGCCGCCCCTCCCTTGGGGGCCGCCGCTCCGGCTTCGCCTTCGCCTTCGGCCGGCTTCTTGGCCGTCAGGACTTCGGGCTGAGTAACCTCGGTCTCCGGCGTGACCACGACCTCTTCGACCGGCGCCACGACCGCGGCGATGGTCTCGTCGGCGCCGGGCACGGCCTCGACGCCCTGGGGCAGCTTCAAATCATGGAGGTGGAGGCTGTCGCCGATGTTCAAATTGGAGACGTCGGCCTCGAGGAATTGGGGGATGGCGCCGGGCAAGCAGTTCACCTTGAGGCTTCGAGTGATGTGCTCGAGGATGCCGCCTTCCTTCACGCCTGCGGCCTTGCCGACCAAGTGAATCGGCACTTCGACGCTGATCTTCTTCGTCAAATCGATCTTGAAAAAATCAACGTGAGTGAATTTGCGGTCGATGACGTGGGCTTGGTAGTCCTTCACGATCACCGGGACCTTGCCCTTGCCTTGGATTTCCAAGTCGAAGAGGACGTTGATGCCGGCGCCGGTGCTGACCACCTTGGTGAAGTCCCGGAGGTCGACTTGCAGCAAGGTGGCTTCTTGGCCCTGTCCGTAGAGCACCGCGGGGATCGCTCCCTTGGCGCGGAGTTGGCGGGCCACGCCCTTGCCGGATTTTTCGCGGGTGGTGGCGGTGAGTTGTTGGCGTTCCATAATCTACTCCTTAAAAAAACTAAACGAACAAGGAAGACACCGAATCGCTGTGGTTGATGCGGCGGATGGCCTCGCCGAGCAGGCTGGCCATCGTCAGCACCTTGATCTTGGGGTGCTTCAAAACTTCTTCGGGCTGGTGAATGGTATTGGTCACGACCAGCGCCGACAAGACCGATTTTTGAATTCGCTCCAAGGCCGGACCCGAAAGCACGCCGTGGGTCGCCAGGGCGAAGATCCGTTTGGCGCCGTTGTCGGCCAGGGCCTTGGCGGCTTGAGTCAGGGTGCCGGCGGTGTCAACCATGTCGTCGACGATGATCGCGGTCTTGCCTTCGACTTCGCCGATGACGTTCATCACTTCCGAGACGTTGGGTCCGCTGCGGCGCTTATCGATCATCGCCAGGCCGGCTTGGAGCCGCTTGGCGTAAGCCCGGGCCCGCTCGGTTCCGCCGGCGTCGGGCGAAACTATGACCAGGTCGTTCATCAAGTTCTCCTTGATGTAATCGAGTAAGATCGGCGTCGCGTAAAGATGATCGAAGGGAATGTTGAAAAAACCTTGGATCTGGCCGGCATGGAGGTCGACGGCCAGCACTCGGGTCGCGCCGGCGGCGGTGATCAAGTCGGCGACCAGCTTGGAGCTGATCGGCGTCCGCGGCTGAACCTTCCGGTCTTGGCGGGCATAGCCGTAATAGGGAAGGACCGCGGTGATGCGCTCAGCCGAAGCCCGCTTGAGGGCGTCGATCATGATGAGCAGCTCCATGAGATGCTCGTTGGCCGGTCGCGAGGTCGGCTGGATGATGTAGACGTCCTTGCCGCGCACGTTCTCGTCGATCTCGACCCACACTTCGGCATCGGAAAACCGCTTCACTTGAGCCGCGCCCAAGTGCACGCCGAGGAAGGCGCAGATCTCCTGAGCCAAGGGGCGG
>JBIOXX010000029.1:0-3453 GCA_044869875.1 bacterium
AAGGGCTAATCGGAAGAGCCGGCAAAAGGTTGTTCGGAATTCACCCCGCCGATCTCGGCACGGAAGCAGATCAAGAGGTCTTCGCCAAAACCGCGATCGGTGTTTTTTGGCGCAGGCCGATGGGACCGGCGGGGAGTCGAAGCGAGATACTCTCACGCGCCAAGCGCCGCGTCGTCATCTAAAGTGATGATTTTTCGACCTTAAGTGTTCGCGGATTCCTGGCTCGGCAGGTAGACCTTGAAGCAGGCGCCTTGGCGCGGAGCAGGGTCAAGCCAAGCTCGGCCACCCAGGCGTTCGGCGGTTTTTTTCACGATCGCCAAGCCCATTCCGGTGCCCGGCACTTCGCGGTGGCTGCGGAAAAAGGGATCGAAGATTTGATCGCGAAGCTCGGCGACAACGCCCGGTCCCTGGTCGGAGACCGCTAGCTCGATGCCGCCGCCCTTCTTGGAGCAGCCCAAATGAATCTTGCCTTGGGGGCAAAACTTGGCGGCGTTTTGGAGGAGATTGAGCAGGATATGACGCAGGCCCTTGGCCGAGGAATGAAAGGCCGGCCAACGATCGGGAGTCTCCAGTCTTCCCGGCAGCGTCGGATCGCTGCCCGCCAATTGGAGCAGGACCTCGTCCAGCACCTTAGTCATATCGACCGGGCCCCGATCCTGGAGCACCCAGCCGACTTTGATGTAGTTCAAGAGATCCTCGATCAAGCCCAGCATTTGGTCGGAATTGGCCTGGATCCGGCGAAGGAAGTTCTGGTTCTTGTCGGGGTCGCGCTCGACGCCTTCCTCGAGAAGCTCCGAGAAACCGCGGATCGAAATCAACGGCGCCTTGAGGTCGTGAGACATGGCCCCGACCAGGAACTGCATCTCCTCGTTTAAGGCCGCGACTTCCCGGGTCTTGGCGTCGAGCAGGCGCATCCCTTCGACGTAATGCTTGAAAAGCTGGACTCCCATCGAAAGGATGAAAACGGTGAAGCCGAACTCGGCCAAATAGAAAAAAGAGTAAACCTTGGTCACAATCATGATGTCATTGATCAAGGACAGGACGAATATCGAAAAACCGAGGGGATGAGCCGCGCCCTCGAGATGCTGGCGGTAGTAGCGGATCCAAGCGATGGCCAAATAAAACAAGTGGGGAATGACCCAGGCCAAATAAACGAAAAAAAGCGGTCCGGGCTTGGCTTCCAGAATTCGGGTCCAATGCGAGCCGAAGCTGAAGACCGTCAGGTTCGGGACATTTTTGAAAAAAAACCCTTCGATGAAGACGAAGGGAGCGAAGAGCAGGCTGATCCAGGGAAGCACCCGGAAAAAATAATTGCGATGAACTTGCAGCGACAGCGACGTGAAGAGCACGAAGGTGATGAAAGCCGGCAGAGTCGAGGCGATCTGGAGCTGGCACCAAAACAGCGATTCGGCCAAGTGCGAACTCGAGTAGAGCCGAAAGGTCGCGTAGGAGCAAAGCGACAGCCCGATCGAGGTCAGACCGAAGAACAGGTATTTCAAACGCTCCTCGCGGCTCAGCGGCAGGATCCGGGAAAATCGGATGTAAACGATGCCGTTCCACGCGAAGAGCGTGCAGAAAACCACCGAGGGAAGCGAGATTTTGCGAATGATTTCCGGAAGCCAACCCATCGGGCCGAGCATGCCAGCGAAAGCCCGTTTAGTCGAACCATATCGCCTGCACCGCAAAGGCGCCGAGGCCGCCGATCATGAGCAGGCCGGCCATCGGCGCGGTGGCCGGCGTCACCAACAGCGCCGAGCCGATCATCAGTCCCGATCCGAGCATGCCGAGGCCGGCCGAAGCCATGCGGTAGTGCCGCGCTTCGCGGGGAATGCCCTCGCCTAGAAAAGCTTGGCAGAAAGTATAGAAGCTCAAGCCGAAACCGACCGCGTTGCCGGCGAGATTGAGGCCCCGCATCCCCCAGCGCATTCCGCGCGGCAAACGGGCCAGCCCCATCAAAGCGTCGTTCTGGGCCCGGATCGCGCCGAGGCCCGCGGCCTGGCGGAGCAAGTAGCGCGAATACCAAATGCCGCTGGCGCCGGCCGCAGTGTCGAGGGCGGCGAAGAAACCGTGGGAAGGCCGAAATTCGCCGGTTCGGGAAAAACGCTCGATTTCGAGGCCAAAGCGAAGCAAGCCGGCCGACATTTGAAAAGCGCCGCTGACCAAGTGCAATCGATGGTTGGCTCGGAACCAACCCAAGGCCGCGGCCTCCCCGCCGCCGCGCAAGCTCTGCAGCCCTCGATTGTAGAAATGGGTTTGGACCAAGCCGCCGGCCAAGCCCAAGCTATCGGAAACGATCGCGGCCCGAAAACCCGGCGAGCTCGAGGCGTCGCGCCAGAAGGCCGGATCGAAGAGAGTCCGGCCGTTGATGCCCAAGCGAAGCAAGGATGGAACTTGAAGGCCGTAGCCGGCGACGGTCTGAAGCCCGCTGCCGGAACGGCGCAGCTCTTGCCAATGAGCGGCCTCCGGCGTCTCCCGCCTCAGGGCCGGCGGAACGAAGATCCTTTGGAGCGAGCGTCCGACCAGACCTTCGCTCCGGTACCAGCGGCGGCCGTCTTCCTGCGAGAAAGCCGGATGCTCCGGCGTCTCGCGGTAAAGGCCGAGATTGACCCGATACTGTCCGGCCGAACTGAGATACAGCAAGGGAATTTGGAGGGCCGCGGCGATCTCGCGGCCCCAGAGATGCCGGTTGTAACCGGCTTCAACCGAGGAGACCATAGTATCCTTTCCACTAAGCGCGAGTGGATGAGAGGTGATGGCGTCTCGGCAGGTCTCCTGGCTGGTGGCTGGCTCACCGCGCTTGCCTTCCCATTCCTTCGAGGAACAGTGACTTGCGCGCGGCGGCTTCGACCACTCACAGTGGCGCGTCCGCGCCGGATTTGCACCGGCTTCCCTGAAGCCGAAACGCTTTCAACGATGCTTTCGGCGACTAAATAAAATTGTTGTGGAAAGCTACTAAGAAATTACTTCGGCAACCAAGTCGTAGTCGTGAGCCTCGACGATTTCGACCTCGAGAAATTCGCCGGGCCTCGCCGAATCGCCGGAGAGATAGGTTACGCCGTCGATCTCCGGCGCTTGGCTGTAGAGACGGCCTTCGAAAACGAGATCGCTCTCTTCGGAAGGTCCTTCGCAAAGCGCCCGGAACTTCTTGCCGACCAAAGCACGGTGCTTTTTGAGCGAGATGTCGCGCTGCAATTCCATGAGGCGGCCCAAGCGCTCTTGCTTCAGCTCCTCGGGGAGCTGGTCGGGGAGCTCAGCGGCGACGGTGCTCTCCTCTTGAGAGTAGGCGAAAACGCCGACCCGATCGAATTCTTGGTCGCGGAGAAAATCGTAGAGCTCTTGGAACTCGGCCTCGGTTTCGCCGGGATAGCCGACGATGAAGGTGCTGCGCAGCACCAAACCGGGCATCGCCTGCTTCAGCTTGTCCAAGACCTGGCGGACGTAGCGCGAAGGCGA
>JBIOXX010000030.1:0-3249 GCA_044869875.1 bacterium
ACCGATTTCTTAAGCTCGCCCTGCTGGTCCGCGGCTTTCCGAAAAATGCCATCGTCTCCATCGATATCACCAACAAGTGCAACATCCGATGCAAGCACTGCTATTTCTTCGCCTACGATCAAGACAAGGAACTGAAACCGGATGAATGGCGCGATAAGCTGAAAGAACTGAAAGCGGCTGGATTCCCTTTCTGGAGCGCCACTTGGGTAGGCGGGGAGCCGCTGTTGCGGCGGGAACTCATCGAAGAAGGGCGAAAGTACTTCAAGCACAACATTGTCGTGACCAACGGGACCCATGCCTTTCCCCATTGGTCGGAGGTCGCCTTCCACGTATCCGTCGATGGTACCGAGGCGTACCACGACGACATCCGAGGCAAGGGGGTCTATCAAAAGATCAAGCGGAATATCGACGAACACGGGGAAGGATTGAACATTTCGCTGGCCTGCTGCTTGAACAAACGGAATGTCGCTTGCATGAAGGACCTATTGGAAGAATGGTACGTCCATCCGAACGTCAAACACATCCTCTTCGACTTTTTCACCCCAGTCAAAGGGGTCAAACACGACTTGTTCATCCCCTTCGAGCAACAGGAGGAGATTATCGATGAGATCATCAAGCTCAAACGCGAGCGTTATGGAGATTTCATCGGTGTCGACGAACGGGTTTTCGACCTGATGCGCCGCAAGGAACGCCACAAAGCGATAGGTGACAACTGCGTCTTCCTCCAAAAGGGCTTTGCCTTCGATCCCATGGGAAACAAAAAGGACCAGTGCATGATGGGCGCCGACGCCGACTGCGACCGTTGCGGCTGCATCGTCCCCTTCTTCCTCAAGCAGACCACCGAGCGAAAATACATCCTCCGCGAAGTTTGGGGCGACCTCAAGGACCTGGTGCTTCGCCGCACCAACTCCTCTCATACTTCGCCGCCTCCACCGCCCGGCAATTAAGTTTCCGCAATCTCCGTTGAATCCTTCGTGCGCCCAGGATGACAGCGGCCAGAAAACAGGCTATCTTTAACCCACGCCCCTGCTCTTCAGTCCAAGCTTCACCTAGGGGGGACCTTCCAAGGGAGAGCCTATGAAATCACTGCTATTTGCCTTCGCGCTAATCTTGCTTTTCAGCACCCATGCCCAAGCCCAAATCTATGCCGGCGACGACAATACCGCCGCTCCGCCGACGGTTTATTACCGCAACGGCAAGCCCTACGTCCCGGGTTACAACGCCAATTATCCCAATGCTCCCCGAGGCCAGGCCAATTCCGTCGAAGTCGGCCGGCCCTATTATCCCTATTACGGCTCTCCGGGCTACGGCTACGGCGGCGGAGCCTATAACGACGGCAATACCGTCGTCGTGGGCCAGCCCTATGGCTATGGTTACGGTTATGGCTACGGCTATGGCCAAGGCATCTACAACGACGGCAACACCGTCTACGTCGGTTACTGATCGGTTACAAATCCACCGAGCGATTCGTTGACAGCTCGGAGAGCCGAGGCTATGGCTGCCCGAAGTGGCGGACGAACTCGATCTCTCCATCCAAAAGCTTTTGGGCGACCGGGGCAAGCTCAATTCCAAGGAAAAGCTCTTCGGCGAGGCCTCCTATCGCGTCTATTACCGGGTCAAGACTGACTCGGGCCCAAGCTTCATCGTCATGCAGATGCCGCCGGGGAAGCAGAGCGTCTCCGAGGAAATCACCAATTATCAGGGACCGAAGCTCGAACCGCCCTTTCTCAACGTTGCCCGCTATCTTCAAAAAGTCGGCCTGCCCTCGCCCCAGGTCCTGAACACCGATCTCGATCAAGGGCTCATCCTGCTCCAGGACTTGGGCGACAAGACCCTGGAAAAGCTATTGCCCAACTGCAATCCCTCGATGCGGGATTTCTTTTACAAGCAAGCCATCGATTTAATGGTTGAGCTCCAAAAGGCCGGCAGCGAAAGGCCCGATCCGGAATGTCTGGCCTTCCAGCGCAGCTTCGACCTGCCGCTGCTGCTCTGGGAATTCGAGCATTTCATCGAGTATGGCATCGAAGATCGCTTCGGCAAAAAGCTCCCCCAAAAGGAGCGCAAATGGCTGATGGAAGCCGGCCATCGTCTGGTCGAAGGCCTGGTCCGGCTGCCCTACGGCCTGACCCACCGCGATTTTCAGAGCCGCAACTTGATGCTCCACGAGTACCGCTTTCATCTGATCGATTTCCAAGACGCCTTGCTCGGCCCGGCGGCCTACGACATGGTCGCCCTGCTTCGCGACTCTTACGTTCAGCTCGCCGATGCCGAGGTCGAGTCGCTGATCGATTATTACCTCGGCCAGCGCCAAAAAGTCGGCCTGCCCGAATTGAAGCCCGAGGATTTCCTCCGCCAGTTTCACCAAGTCACCTTGCAGCGCAAGCTGAAGGACGCCGGCCGCTTTCAATTCATCAAGACGGTGAAGGGCAATCCCAATTTCCTGCCCCATGTCCCGACTTCGCTGGCCTACGTGAAATCGGCCTTCGCGGCGCTGCCCGAATTTAACGGCCTCGCCGAAATCCTGGCCAAGCACGTCCCGGAATTGCAATAGTCCCACCATGCCCGTTTTCCCCCGACAAGCCATCGTCCTCGCCGCCGGGCTGGGCACGCGGTTGCGGCCCCTGACCTTGCGCATCCCCAAGCCGGCCCTGCCCCTGGGCGGAGTTCCGATCCTGTTTTTCAACCTTTTCCTCCTCAAAAACGCCGGCATCCACCGCGTCACGATCAATCTGCATCACCGTCCCGAGGTGATCCGTCGCTTGCTCGGCAATGGACGCCGCTGGGGCCTGCAACTTCGCTATAGTTATGAGCCAAAAATTCTGGGCACTGCCGGCGGCATCGCTCAAGCTCTGGACGGGATGAAAAAGGAAGCCACCTTCGTCCTCAACGGCGACATCTTGATGGATTTGGATTTGAAAGCGATGGCGGCCGAACATTTTCGGACGGCGGCCAAAGCCACCTTAGCTTGTGTTGGGAAGGACCGGGCAAAAGTCACGAGCTTCGTCGAATATGACCGGCAGGGGAAAATTTGGCGAATCGCCGGCGCTCCGGCGGGAGCCAGCCCGCGGCTGACCGCGGCGATCTTCAGCGGCGCCCACCTCCTCGATCCCAAGCTCTTCGCGGACTATCCCCGCCGCAAATTCGGCTGCGTGATTCGCCAAGTGTACCAGCCGGCCTTGGAACGTGGCGAAAGGCTTCAGGCCTATCCTCACAGCGGAGCGTGGTGGGATCTCGGAACCTTGGAGGAGC
>JBIOXX010000031.1:0-3006 GCA_044869875.1 bacterium
CTCATAATAGTCGGCGATCTCGCGCAAGCCATTAATGGCTCCATTTTTTCGCACTTGAGGGAGGCAAGCCAGAATCAAATCGGCTCTCATGTCCGCCGGCAGGTCGGCCATCAAATCTCCCTGCAGAAAGCGGATATTGGAAACACCGTTGATGGCGGCATTGAGGCGTCCGACCGATGGCGCTTGGGGATTCTGGTCGGTCGCGATGATCTCGGTGGCCAAGCCCAGCCGTGACAGAACGATCGAAGCCCAGCCGGTGCCGGAACCCACTTCGATGGCTCGATTCACCGACCGATGCGAAACCTCACGTTTGATCGAACCCAAACCTTCAGCGAAAACCTGGGACCAAGGATCGGGCAAGAAAGTCGTCGGCAAGCTCAGGATGGTGATCGGCGAGCGCAGGGGCGACACTTGGTACTGGCGAGCCACCAAGCCGTTTCGCTCGGAAGAAAGCGGTGAGCTGGTCAAAGAGACGATTCGTTCGATCGTCTCCCGGGTCAGCTTCTCGGTCTTGGGATCACCGATCCGCTGCTCCAACTCCAAAACGATGTTGTGCGAGGCTTCGCGGTCTTCGGAACGGCTGGCTTCGAGCAAGCGCATCGCCCATTCCGAGGGATTTTCTCCGACGCGAGGGGCGTAAACTCCTTGGACCGCTGCGGCGACCGGTTCGGCGGGGGGGTTGAGCACCGGCTGGGCGGCCGGCCGAGCCTTGCGCCGCGAAGGCTTCGGCGCCGGCGGCAATTCCGGCGGCAAGGCTTCGATTTCGGCGGTCGACTCTCCGGGATGGAAGGGCTGGCGAACCTCGATCCTTCCGCTCAGATGGCCTTGAGGGCTGAATCGAACCTTAAACCCCGCTTTTCGCCAGTTGAAATAGACGGTCGTTTCGCCGGCCTCGACCCGCTCCAACATCAATCCGACGTCGCCGCGGTGCTGCCGGGGCTGGAGAAAAAGCCGCAAGCCGCCGATGTGGGGCCTGGCGGCCAAGGCTTCGCGCATTTGGTCGAGGAAACTATTGGTGACGGCGCTATAGACGTGGCCTCTCGAAAGTTGAATCGGAACTTGACCGCCGCTGGTGAAATGAGGCCGGGAGTTCCAATCGGCGGCGAACTCTCGCAAGCCGGCGATTCTCTCGACCGCGCCCAAGACGGCGGGCGTCCCCTCCAACATCTCGCTGACCCGCTGGATGCCACTCTTCCATTCCTCGGGATCCTTGGTCCGCCACCGATCGAGTTGCTTGGCGATGTAGCTTCGGTCGGATTGCTCGGCCAAGGCTTCACTGAGTAACCGTTTGAGCGCCTCGATTTCGTTGCGCCGGCCCCGAGTGACGACGTCCCGCAAAAGATTTTGCCAAACCCGAGCCGAGGATTCGCCGGCGCCGTTGCTTCCCGTCATCATGGAAACTTCGGGGGCGTTGGGCTCGAAAACTTCGCGTCCGGGCCGCGGCGGACCGCCCTCGCCTCCGGCCATGGCCATCGCCAAGGGTCTTTCCAGACCTTCGGTCCAGGAGCCGCCGAGACTCGGCGGCCGTTCGACCGCCGCCTGAAGCCGCGCTTCGAGCAAGGCTTGAGATCCGGCCCAGCGCGGCCCCATCAACTGGTGGCTGAGTTGAGCGCCGGCATTGAATTGAAGGAGCAGAACCAAAGACTCGACCAAGGTCGTGGCTCCATCGCCGGCCGGCCGCAAACCAGCCCAGCGTTCCAGCGCATGACCGGCGAGAATACCGGTAAACATTCCGGCCTGACGGAAAAGCGAAGCGCTCAGCGGATTGTTCAAGCCGGCCCGAGCATGGAGCGAGGCCGCGCCAAAACCGACCACTTTGAGCGCGCCAAGGCTCAGGCTAAGGCTGGCCAATTCGCGGGCATTGGTGGTCAAATCCCAAGCCTGACTACCGGGATGAGCCACTTCGCGAAGCCCTTTATTGACGGCCCAGAAAGTAGGAATTTCGAACGCAAAGGCGCCGCCGGCGGCCAGGCTTCGAGCGGCCAATCCGCGAGTGAAAACGCCGGAAGGCGCCGCGATCAAGCGCGAAAGCAATCCAGCTCGGGCTGTCGCGTAGGCCGCCGATCCGGCGGTCATCGCGATCAGGGTAATCGGGTTGGTGGCTTCTTCGACGAAATGCCGAGCCAAAACTTCGACACGATCGCCGACCCTGCCTTGGCCGTTCAAGGCGGCCAGGCGACGCTGGGCGCGCTCGACGATCGAAGCCGGCAACTCGCCGGCTTCGGTCTCGCTGACGGCGGAGTAAATTTGGGCGGCCACGGCCTCGCGCCCCGCTCTTTCTTGACGGGCGGCGAGCGAGATCAGCCCTTGGCCGAGGAGCTCGGCATCGCGCTCTTCGAGAAGGGAAAGCAATTCACGGCGAACGCTCCCCTCGCTTTGAGTAAGCAGGGGTAAAATCCATCGTCGGCCTAGCGCAGTTGAGTCCGCGGGCCCCGGGGATGCGGAAATCCCGATGCTTCGGCCCGAGCCGGTGTCCATACGGTCCATCCTTAAAAAAATAGGCAGGAATTCAAGGCTTGGCTCGGACGGGGGACCGGAAAGTTGCGTGGGAATCTTGACTTATGGCGGTCCGGCGGCGAAAAAAGCCCATGGATTGGAAAACCCAAATCCGCATCCAAGTGCGCTTCGCCGACGTCGACATGATGGGCCACGTCAACAATGCCAAGTACGTCACCTATCTCGAGGAGTCGCGGGTGGCTTATTTTCGCCAATTTCCGGCCCTCGACTTCACCAAGCCCGACTATATCCCCGGCAACAGCGTGATCGTGGCCTCGCTCAAGCTCGACTATCGGTCACCGGCTTATCTCAACGAGACGCTGGTCATTGGATTGGGCGCCACCGAGCTGCGGCGCTCCAGCTTCAGCTTGGAATATTCGGTGGAGGAAGAAAAAACGCGGCGGCTGGTCGCGACCGCCTGCACGGTGATGGTTTACTTCGATTACAAGGCCCAGAAGAGCTGCGAGATTCCGGACCCGCTGCGCAAGCGCTTTGAAGAGGTCGAAGGCC
>JBIOXX010000032.1:0-5427 GCA_044869875.1 bacterium
GGTCTTGACCCTGGACCTGAAGCCCTTTTGGGCCCCTGGACCGACGGCCCCGGACCAAACCCAGCCAATAGCTTAGGATCAGGAGGGAAAAGCTCAAAATCCGCAATTATGCACTCGGAAAGCCACATGATGACCTGGGGATTACTGATTTTGAGCTTTTCCCTCCTGATCCTAGGCTATTGGCTGGGTTTGGTCCGGGGCCGTCGGTCCAGGGGCCCAAAAGGGCTTCAGGTCCAGGGTCAAGACCCCCCCTCCCTCCTTCAAGGGGCCTTGGATCGGGTGCTCAACACCATCGCCGATCCGATTTTCGTCAAGGACCGGGAGCATCGCTGGGTTCTGCTCAACGATGCCTGCTGCCAATTCATCGGCCATCCCCGCAAAAAGCTCATCGGCAAATCGGACTACGACTTTTTCCCCAAGGAGGAGGCCGACGTTTTTTGGCAGAAGGACGAAGAAGTTTTTTCGACCGGCGAAGTCAACCTCAATGAGGAAGCCTTCACCGACAGCACCGGCAAGCGGCACATCATCGTCACCCGCAAGTCGCTCTACCGCGATGAGCAACGGCGGCTTTTCATTGTCGGAACCATTCGCGACGTCTCGGCCCGCCGCCTCGCTGAGGAGGAATTGCGGGCGGCCCGGGATCAGCTCGAAATCCGGGTCGCCGAGCGGACCGCCGAGCTTTCGCGGATCAACGAGGAGCTCACCAAAGAGATCCAAGAGCGCTCCCGAGCCGAAGAGGAGCTGAAGCGCAGCGAAAAGCAGTATCGCAGCTTAGTCGAGACCTCTCACGATTTGATCTGGTCGGTCGACGCCGAGGGCCGTTGGACCTTCCTCAACCGCGACGCCACCCGCCGGATCTACGGCTACGAGCCCGAGGAAATGCTGGGCCGGGTCTTCACCGAGTTCGAGAAGCCGGAGCAGGCGGTCAAGGACATGGAGGTCTTCGGCCGGGTGAAGGCCGGACAGCCCTACTTCCATTACGAAACCGAGCATTTCAAAAAAGATGGAACGCCGGTCTACTTGAGCTTCAATGCCATCGTGTCGCGCAATTCCCAGGGCCAAGTCATCGGCACCACTGGAACCGCCAGCGACGTCACCGCCCGGCGGCTGGCCGAGGAGAAGCTGCGCGAAAGCGAGGAGCGGATCCGCACCATCATCGATCACGCCATGGACGCCATCGTGGTCCTCGATTCCCACGGCAAGATCACTTATTGGAATCCCCAGGCCGAGCGCTGCTTCGGTTGGAGCGCTTTGGAGGCGATGGGTCGCAATGCCTCGGAGCTGATCATACCGCCGGAGCACCGCGACATCTACGAGAAGCTGATGCAGCGCTTCCTCCGGACCGGCCACGAGGCGATGATGAACCGCCGGGTCGAGACCACCGCCCGCCATAGCGATGGCCACGAATTTCCGGCGGAGATTTCGGTTTCGCCGGTCAAGTGGGGCGGCGAGCACGTCTTCAGCGCCTTCGTCCGCGATATTACCGAGCGGAAGCAGGCCGAGGAGTCGATCCGCCAGAAGACCGACGAGCTGGCCCGCTCCAACAAGGAGCTCCAGGATTTTGCCTACGTCGCCTCTCACGATCTTCAGGAGCCGCTGCACAAGATCATCGCATTCGGCGACCGACTCCGCGCCAATTCGGTCGGCACACTGGGCGAAAGGGCCGCCGACAGCCTCGAGCGCATCCAACGCGCCGCCCTTCGGATGCGCCAGCTCATCGATGACTTGCTGCTCTATGCAAGGGTCACCACCCGGGCCAAGCCTTACGAAGAGGTCGACCTGTCGGCGGTGGTCCGCGAGGTGCTCTCGGTGCTGGAATGGCGGATCGCCGAGTCCAAGGCCCGGATCGAGGTCGGCGAGCTTCCAGTCATCGAGGCCGACCGTTCCCAAATGCTCCAGCTCTTCCAGAATTTGACGAGCAATGCCCTGAAGTTTGCCAAGCCCGGCAATGCGCCGGAAGTGAAGATTCACGGCCAAACTGGCGCCGATGGCTGTGTCGAGATATTGATCGAAGACGAAGGAATCGGTTTCGAGGAAAAATTCGCCGAGCTTATCTTCAAGCCTTTCCAGCGTCTCCACGGCCGCAACGAGTACGAGGGAACCGGGATGGGCCTGGCGATCTGCCAAAAGATCGTGGCTCGCCACGGCGGATCGATCGAGGTCAGCAGCCGGATCGGCGAAAAGACCGTGTTCAAGGTGAAGTTGCCGGTGCATCCACCGCGGGCCCAGGCGGCCTGAGATTGAGGATCGTCCATGAGTGAGGAAAACGGAGGCAAAAAGGTCGTATTGATCGCCGAGGACGACGACGACCATTTTTTATTGACCAAGGACGCCTTTGCCGAGGTGGATCCCGGCGCCGAGCTTTACTGGGTCAAGGATGGAGTCGAGCTGCTCGACTATCTCTTGCGCCGCGGTCCCTACGCCGCGCCGGGACGGGCTCCGCGGCCATGGCTGATCCTTCTCGATTTGAACATGCCGCGCAAGGACGGCCGCCAGGCCTTGCAGGAGATCAAGGCCAATCCGGCCTTGCAGCCGATTCCGCTGGTGGTCCTGACCACCTCGCGCAACGAAGAGGACGTCCAACTCGCCTACAGCCTGGGCGGCAGCTTCATCCGCAAACCGGTGCGCTTGGAACAGATTGTCGATGTAATTCGGACTTTGAGCCGCTATTGGTTGGAAACGGTGGAGCAGCCTTCGCTTACTGCCAGGGAACGAATATTTCTTCCGAAGAGCCCTTAGGCTTGGGAGTCTTGCCGTTGGAGCCGTTGTTCGAGCCCTTGGGCCGCGGATTGCCGCTGGGCACCGGCCTCCCGTTCCGCTCAAGCTTCACCGTCTCCTTCTCGTGGGAGCCGTCGATGACGACGTCCCGGACTTTATAGCCTTCGCGGCGGACGACGAGCTCGCGCTTGGAGCCCTTCTCCACCTGAAGGAGGACCGGGCTCTTCCCCAGGTTTTTATCGTCTTCGAAAATTTCAGCATCGGCCGGCTCGACCGAGAGAACGACCGAGATCTTCGGCGGCGCCGGCGGAGCGTCGGGCGCCGTCGGGGTGACCTGAGGCTGCGGCTGAACCTGGGGCTGAGCGTCGACGACCGGCGAGTCGGCGGGCTTAATCTCCTTATCCTTGCGGAAAAGGAAGTAGCTGCCCGCTCCAAGAGCCCCGGCGGCCAGAACCGCGGCGCCGCCAACGGCCAGTTTGGGCGTCGGCTTATTCCGGGGGATATACATGGTTTGGTCGTAACGCGATCCCGCCGGCTGCGCGCCATTGCCGTTATTGGGGGTGTTGCCTTTCGGTCCCCTTCCGTTGCCATAATAATTCGGAATGCTGCCTTGGCCGTTGAGGACGATGTCGGTCACCGCCTGGGGAGCGAAGCCTTTCTCCAACAAATCGAGATCGGCGATAATTTCTTCCATCGATTGATAGCGTTCGGATTGATCCTTGCGCAGGCACTTGAGGATGATCGCTTCCAGTCCCTCCGGAATCGTCTCGGGATTGGCGACCACTTGCCGCGGAGGGGTGGGCGGCTCGTGCATATGAGAAGTGTAGAGCTGGGCGATGTCCTTGGCATTCGGGAAAAGCATTTGGCCGGTAGTCAATTCGTAAAGCACGGCGCCGAAGGAGTAGATGTCACTGCGGCGACTCACCGGATTTTCTTCGTTGTTGACGATTTGTTCCGGCGACATGTAAGCCGGGGTCCCGAAAGGCAAGGCGCCTTCCTGAGTGAGCCGGGTATTTGTTCCGGTCTGCATCTTGGCGATGCCGAAATCGAGGATTTTGGCGAAGTCCTTTTGTCCCCGATTCTGGACGATGAAGATGTTCTCGGGCTTGAGGTCGCGGTGGACGATGCCGGCCTCATGGGCCGCGCTCAAGCCTTCGGCGACCTGGCGAAAAATCGGGACGATGCGCTCCGCCGGCGGTGGAGTCGGAGGATTGGTCTCGTAATTCAGCAAGTTGCCCAGCTCCTGGCCGTTGAGGAATTCCATCACCAGGTAGGCCGTGCCATTTCCGTCGTTCAGCCGGTCAAAATCCAAAATATTGACGATGTGAGGATTTCCGATCTTCGAGGCCGATTGAGCCTCGGCTAAAAAGCGGTGAAGCACTTCGGGGTTACCGGTGGCTTCCGGTTTCAACACCTTCACGGCCACCGGCTTTTGGAGGATCGTCTGAAAGCCTTTGTAGACGACGCCCATACCGCCTTCGCCGATTTTTTGGTCGATGCGAAACTTTCCGGCGATGACTTGGCCGATATAGGGATCGGCAACCTCCACCGTTGGCTCCGAGTTCGGGGTCAAATCAGGTGGGACCGAAGTATGCTCTTGGAAATCGGCCGGATCGAGAGTGACGGGCCGCGCTTCCTGCTGGCCCTGCTGAGAAAAACCGCTGTCTTGCCTGACCGGAGCGCCAACTTGGCCGGAGCCGAAAGCGCCGGTTCCCTTTTTGCCGCCATTGCCGTTGCCGCCCATGCTGTTGGCCATCATCATCATCGGGCCCAGCTCCGGCTGCGGGCCGGAGCCGCCGGGGAAGGCCAAGGCCAGCTGCCGCGGTTTGAAAAGCTCGGACCAGCGCGGCATGGTGCTGAGCTGGCGCGAACGAAAGGCCAGCTCGGCCTGGGTTTGGTGAAAGTTTTCGCCGAGAGCTTGGCGGCCGAGCCGGGACCCGACATGCAAAGTGACGAGCGAGGCCAGGGACTCGAAGAAAAGATTCTGGCCTTCGACGTGCGGACGGAGACCGGCCGCCTCTTCCAAACGATGGGCTGCCATCAGTCCGGTCAAGGCGGTGACTTGCGGAATCGCGGCCTGAGAAATTCGGTTGAGCGAGGCGTAAGGAGTGCCGGCCGCGTGCTTGGCTACGCCCTGGCCGAGGCCGCCGGCGAACTTGAGAGCTCCCACCGTCAGGGCGGCGCGGGCGAAATCGTCTTTCCAAGGTCCGGGCGCTTGCGGAGAGAAGGTTCGTCCCAAAACGGCGAAGGCCGACACTTCGGCGAGATAGCCGGTCGAGGCCGCGCCGGCCCGAGCCAGCCAAGCCGAGCTTAGCAGGCCGCCGGAGCCGCTCGCCGCCGGAGCCATTAGCCGACCCAAGGCCGCCGTTCCGGCAAGTTGGCCGAGGAAGGTGGCGCCGAGCATCGGTGCGATCATTCGGTAATCCGAAATATCGTGTTGGAAGCGCGAGAGAAGAAATTCGGTGCGCTGGCCGAAGCTGCCGCCGGCGCCGGTGATGGCGCTGAACTCGGCGAGAGCCTTTTTGCGCTCCGCGGCCGGGATTTCCGACTCGGCCAAACGAGTATAAAGATAAGCGGCGCCTTCGAGCTTGCTCTTTCCCTTGAGCCGTCCGGCGACGTGGAGCAGGCCGGCGGCGAGCAATTCCTCGTCGCCTTCCTTGCTCAAGGATTCGAGCTCCTTGGCCGCCCAAACCGTGCCTTGTTCCGGAT